>JBHIBW010000005.1:0-23896 GCA_046759265.1 Thermoplasmata archaeon | reverse complement strand
TCGTTACTTAAACCTTGGCTAAGAATTATTGAAAGGGATACGACCCAACCTGATAGATCCGACTAGCCCCGGATCTGCACGACGTAGAGGCGGTTGCCGTCCTCGCCGCCCTGATAGACGAGCTGATGGTCGTTCAGCAGGGCCTGGAAGGAGTCCTCCCCTATTACCTGGAAGGGCAGGGGGAACACCTGTGCGCCCCGGGTCTGCCAGTTCTCCTCCAGCAGGAGGATCGAACCGATGGGCAGGACGTCCCCTGCGAGGATGCGCAAGGGCAGGTTCGCGCTGGCATCCAAGTGGAAGTACCACTGCATGACGTTCGCCATACGCTGGTCGGAGGAGACCCCTGAGGCCTCGGCTGGCGCGAGACGACCGAAGGCCGCCAGCTCGTATTCGAAGCTGGTATTCTGCACCTGGAAGACCTCCTCCGTGACGTAGGTCATGGGCAGGGTGAGGAACAGGACGCCGAGGACGCCGGCTGACAGGAGGGCCCGTCTCCGCCGAGCCATGCGCCGGACAAGGGCGGTGGCCACCGTGAGGGCCAGCCCAAAGTCTAGGAAGTCGACCGAGCGGTAGGCTAGCAGATGGGAGAGGGGGTCGAGTCCTCGGAGGAGCGCGTAGACGAGAACCGTCAACGGGGCGAGGAGGAGGGCGATGGGAATCGCCTTTCGGGCGTGGGAAGAGAGGCGGTAGACGTTGAGCCCGATGAGGGCGAGGATCGCCAAGGGGATGTAGGCCAGGGTGACCATGAGGAGCCAGGGAGAGGTAGGGACCGTGCCTGGGATCAGGGGCCGGAAGGCGTTCGCCAGGACCAGGAGGAAGGCCCCGATGATGACCACGGACTTCTGGTCCAGGAAGCTCGGCAACCGCCTCGCCTTGGACAGGGCGAACCAGGGTCGCGCCCGCTTCGTGGACATGAGGAGGATGGCCGCCGCCGCCATCAGGAGGGCCACGGAGAGGAAGAGGGCGACCTCGTTCGGGTTCCAGACCTCGTTGAAGAACCCCAGGTTGACACGTTGGTAGTACCAGAGCCCGAAGAGGAAGAGCGCCGGTCCCAGGGCGAGGTCCAGGACGAGGGGTCGCATGGACCAACGGCCCGCCCAGTACGTCCGGACGGCCTCCAGGAGGACCAGGAGCGATACGATGCCGAACGCCATCAGAGCCGAGAGGTGGTGCAGCAGGGGCAGGAGGAGCAGGATCACCGCGGCCAGGACCCGCGCCTTGGGGTCCCGCCGTCGGTAGAAGAGGAGGAAAAGGGTGGGCAGGAGCGCGAGGGCGAGGGCCTCCTTGATGAGGGTGGCCCCCACAAAGATGAAGGGTCCAAGCAGGCCGAGGATCAACGCCGCCCAGGTGGCGAGGAACCGGTTCCGCGTCAGGTGATGCGCGAAGGCGTACATCCCAAGGACGCCGCCCAGGGAGACCAGGATCATCAAGGGCGCCGCCAGGGTGAGCGGGTCGACCCCGAAGAGGGCGGACGAAAGGGCCAGGAGCGAGGGCAGGAACGGCATCTTGAGGTTGTAGCTGTTGGGGGACGCCTCGTCCAGAACCCAGGCGCCGGTGGCCACGAACTCCTCCGCGATGGAAACCTGCGCGTAGGCGTCGATGTTCAGCGGCAAGGAGGAGATCAGAAGGAGCGGCATCCGCACGGCAAGGGAGACGGAGAGCACGGTCAGAAGGGGCAGCAGGTGTTTCGTTACGACCCTCCCTCGATGGAGTCGATTTGGCGGCTCGCGCGTGCCATTCCTAGGCCATGCCTCCTATGGGGCCAACCGGGTAGGACCCGCCAACCTCTAAATAACGAGGCTAGATTCCTGTCTAGAGTTGAAACTTCACTTCCAAGAGAGACCCTGGGACCTCTACCTGGCCCTCGGCTACGTCGTAGCAATGTCGGCGTTCATCCTGGCGACGGGGCAGGGTCTCCTGGCGGCCATCCTCCTCGTCCTCTTCATCCCCGGCTACGTCCTCGTGGCCGCCTTGTTCCCCGGGCGTGGAAGGCTCGCGGAGGCCGTCCGAGACGTAGCCCATGCGGGGGAGACCCCGGAGGGTGGGAAGACTCCCGAGGCGTCAGGCCCAGGGGACACCGGCGAGGGGGAAGGACGGAAGGGAGAAATCGACTGGATCGAGCGGATCGCCCTCAGCTTCGGGCTCAGCATCGCCATCGTACCGCTCCTGGGGCTCCTCCTCAACTTCACGCCCTTCGGGATCCGCCTCACGCCCATCGTCTTCAGCATTCTCTTCTTTAGCGTGGGAATCGGCGTCGTCGCCTACGTGCGGCGAATGAGGCTGCCCGTCGAGGAGCGGCTGGGAGCCACCCTCGAGCTGAAGCGCCCCGCCTGGAGCGAGTACTCTCGTCTCGACAAGGTCCTCGCGATCGGGCTGGTGGTCAGCGTCCTCTTCGCCGTGTCCGTGCTCGCCTTCGTCCTCACGACGCCGAGGCCGGGAGAGACGTTCACGGAGTTCGGCATTCTGGGACCGGGGGGGTTGCTGAGCGACTATCCCACGGACCTAAACATCTCCGAAGAGGGCACCGTCCTCGTTTTCGTCGCGAACCACGAGTTCGCGCCGGTGGACTACACGGTGCGTGTGGACCAGGTCGGCGTGGAGATCGTGTTTAACCCCGATACCGGGGCCAACGAGACGGTGGAACTCAACCGGTCCACCATGTCGTGGATGAACCTGACGCTGGACCACGACACAAACTCCACGAGCCCGTACACCTTCCGGATCGACGCCGCCGGCCTC
Organism: Thermoplasmata archaeon; assembly: GCA_046759265.1. Lineage (GTDB taxonomy): Archaea > Thermoplasmatota > Thermoplasmata > RBG-16-68-12 > JAJISG01 > JAJISK01. The sequence continues at coordinate 21,157 of JBHIBW010000005.1, read as the reverse complement.
TACCAGGTCCAGTTTCTGCTTTTCCGCGACAGCGACCTCGCCCAGGTGTACCGGAACCTCCACCTTTTCGTAACCGTGACGGCGCCGTGACGCCGCCTCGGGACGCCGTCTAGACCTGGTCGACGACCACGAACACGTCGTTCAGCGCGTTGACCATGTTCGGGCCCACAAAGACGAACTCGGATTCCCAATCCGCCCCGCCTGCGACGGTGCCCGTGGACTTCTTAACGGCCATGACGACGTCCCCGTTCGAGTCGAGGACCTGCACCGTGACCTCTGCCGCGTGGGGCGTGGAATCCGTGTTCGTGAGGACCAGCTCGACCTCGACTCGGTTCTTGCCCTCGATCTCGAGTTCAAGTTCCGTCAGGGCAAAATCCGACGCCTCGAAGTTCGTCTCGAAGAGGCTGAGCTGCCGGATGGTGACGCCCGTCGTGAGGATCCCGACGGCCGTGGCGGCGACGGCCAAGAGGACCATGACCAAGACGACCCACAGGGATACCGCTCGTTTTACGTGCTGCCTCTCCCCCATGCATACCCTCCAGTCCGGTCGAGGACCGAACCTTGTATTTGAATACGACTATATAATTATCACGAAACCCGAGAGAAAAGACAGCCTCCACGAGAGGTGCGGGGGTTGACCGGCAGGAGACCCGTGGGACTTGGAGCTATCCGATTCTCCGGAATCGAACGTCTTTCATCTTCGAGGGGTCGAGGATCCGGCGCCCGTCCACGACGACGGGGGTCTTCATGCTCCGGACGAAGTCCGCCCCTTTCAGCTCTCCGAATTCCGGCCAATCGGCCTGGAGGATGCAACCGTCGGCCCCGGCGAGCGCTTCGTCCACGTTGCCGGCCAGCGCGACCGAAGGCAGCACCGCCGAGAAGTTGTGGTTGGCCATGGGGTCGAATCCGACGACCACGGCGCCCCGCGCCTGAAGTGCTTCGGCGATCGGGATGGCCCGACTCTCCCGGACGTCGTCCGTCCCCCCTTTGAAGGCGAGTCCCAGGAGGGCCACGCGGCGCGTTCGTAGGTCTCCCAGCTCCTCCTCGAGCAGCTCGACGGCCCGCAGGTACTGGGTCTCGTTCTGGTGGAGGACCGACTCGAGGAGCACCGGTTTCTCCCCCGCGGCTCGCCCGGCGCTCACGAAGGCCCGAACGTCCTTCGGAAAACAAGATCCTCCGAATCCGACCCCCGGCACGAGAAACCGGGGATTGATGCGGGGGTCAAGCGTTGCGGCCTCCACCACCTGTTCGTAGGACACGCCCAAGGCCTGACAGAGGTTCGCCAACTCGTCGGCGAACGCCACCTTCGTGGCCAGGAAGGCATTGGTGGCGTACTTGATGGTCTCGGCTGTCCGCAGGTCAGTCTCGACGATGGGGCAGGTGGCATCCTGGTAGAGGGCACGAAGGTCCCTCGCGGTTTCCGCCCCATCGCTCCCGATGACGATTCGGTCCGGGTTGAGGGCGTCCTCCATGGCATGGCCCTCTCTCAGGAACTCCGGGTTGACCGCGAGGCCGAAGGGGGCATTGGCTGTCTCCAGAATCGGTCTTACGACCCCCTCGGCGGTGCCCGGCACCACGGTGCTCTTCACTACCACGACGCTGTTTTGGTCCTCCTCCAAGGCGCCGGCAACGTCCTTGGTCGCCCCACGGACCAGGCGGTCGTCCATCGATCCGTCCGACCGAGAAGGAGTGCCGACGCAGAGAAAGACCATCTCGGCCCCATCGACGGCCTCTTCGGCCGAGCCGGTTACTCGGAAATTCCCTCCCGCTTGGACCTGCCGGAGAGCCTTTGCCATCCCCGCCTCGTAGAAGGGGGGGTCACCTCCGGCAATGGCCGCGAGGCGCTCCTCATCAATGTCAACTCCCAGGACGGTCTTACCCTCGGCTGCGAAGGCGATCGACGTCGCGAGGCCTACAGGACCCAGACCCACCACCGCGAGGTGTGCCATGCGGCTATCCACCCCTTAGACGTGAATAAGGCTTTGCGGCGCGCGTTCCGCAATGTGAGAAACAACGCAACGATTATAATCTCAGGCCTCGATTAAAGCAGGGGGAGGTTCAGCTTTGGCCACACGACCGAAAGAGAGGCTATCCTGGAAGATCGCTGCCCTCGGGAGCGTCTTTGCCCTCCTGCTGGGGGTCGCCGTTGCGGCCATCCTCTACCGGTCCCAGGATGTGGAGCAGGAACAGACCATCTTTCCCCTTGACCTTCAGGTAAGCCCTAACCCCTTCCCTGGCGTCGGGTTGGACACCAATGGGAGGGGCAATTTCACCTTTCAACTGACCGTGAGTAATGCCTTCTCGAATCCGAACCTCACCCTGACGGTATTTGTCGACTCGGTGACGCCAACAAACTTAAGCGCCTTCCACTGTTTGGAAAACTCCCAGCCCAATCTCACCGCCCTGAACAAGAACTGTGCCGATGACGACTTCTGGGACGGGCCGGGTACCTACCGCGCCAACGTGACGACCGGTGGAAGCGTGGTCCTGGAAATCCAGGGCCTGATCATTGGTACGCTCACCGAGCCCACGGACATCAAGTGGTTCTTCCACGCCGAGGGCGAGGAGATTCCTTAGAGACCTGCAAGGAGCGGCCGCTCGTTGGATCAATGAGGCCGTCCTTGGCCGCTACGGATGGGCCAGGAAGTTCCAGGCAGTGTTCGACCTGAAAGTGGAGACGAATTCGTCCAAGCTCAAAGGACGTGAACCGTCCAGACGGAACAGACGCAGACCGCACTCCTCGACCAAGAGTTCGAAGATCATCTGCGGGGTCGTCCCGTAGTGGTCTGCGCCTCCGAGGCCGTGCTCAAAGATGAGGTAGGGCTGACTCTCCTTCAGGGTCCGAGTGGCCCCCTGGAAGACCTGGAGCTCCCCCCCTTCCACGTCCACCTTCATGAGGTCCACCCGGAATCCCGGTGGGAGCACGTCATCCAGCCGCTCCGTCGCGACCTCAATCATCTCCACCTCCTCCCGGGGCCGGTCGAACGCTCTGCGTTTCAGGCCGCTGTATCCCGGGTTGCTGACGACGTGATGGAAGGGGGCTCTCCCCTCCGAATTGCTCAAGGCCGTCTGACGAACGCGGACGCCGGGGAAGGCCCTCTTAAGCTCTTCCGCGCGTTCAGGAATGGGCTCGAACGCGTAGTGCTGGCCGGCCGGAGCGAACCGAAGGAACTGCCGTACAAAGTCCCCCCGAAACGCACCCACGTCGATGCAATTCGAGGTCTCCTTCAGAACGTATGCGATGATCCTCTCCATGTAACGGTTGTCCCGCATCTCGTAAGCCTGGACCTTCGGACCGATGAGCTGGAAGACCTCGCGAGCCAAGGGCTCGAGACGTGATCCACGGAACAACCTATCGACGATGCTGCTCATCGCTCCCCCCGGCTTCCAATCCCAACCTTTCCGAGTACGTACCGGAATGACTTGAATCTACTTTCTCGGAGACCCGCAAGCTGAATGGTACGGCCACGCGGACCCTGAGCGCTACCGGGCGCGGGTTAGTTGCCTTGGCCTGCCTTCGGCAGCGGAGACGGACCTTGAGACTAAGCCTTCCAGGTCGGAAAGTTCCTGGTAGATCCGTGCCTGTGAAGCGCTATTGAGTTCCTCGAGACGAAGAGCCAGCTGTCGCATGCTTTTTCGCATCTGTTGGCTGCCCTTGCGAGTCCACAGGTGAAGTCCTCCCATGGCGACCAAACCGACGGCCAGTAGAAGGCTGATCGGAAGCCACATGTCCGGACTCACTCCCGCCTCTTCCGTCGCAGCCGTTCCGATGAATCTGAACGCAAAGCGTTCCCTGAGCGAGATCCCTTCCGCACTCGTCGCCGAATCGTCGACGGACAGGGTGTAGATGAGATTGGGCTGGGAGGCCTCCTGAAGCGTGACGGTCAGGTTGAAGTCATCCCGCCAAGTCGGCTGATATCCGATCATCGGCTCGATGCTCAGCGCCAGATTGACCGAGCCCCGATCCATCGGCTCGCTGAACTGGATGTCGAAGCGTCCCGCATTCGGGTCGGTCAGGAGGCCCACGACCCGCGGCGTACCTGTCTCGGGCGTGATCCCCGTCGGGAGGACCACCACCTGGACCTCGTCGCTGCCCACGTTGCCCGTGGGGTCCGTCGCCTCTGCTCTGAGGGTGTGTGGGCCTGGTGAGGCGGTGTCCGCCAACCAAACCCAGAGGTAGGGTGCCTCACTCATGCTGGTCGCGAGACTGCCGTCCAGCAGGATGACGACCTCCACCACGCCCGTATCGTCGGACGCCTCCACCGCCACGACGACCGCGCCCGTGATTACGCTGTCCCGGGCCGGAGACGTGACAGTGACGGTGGGCGGTGTGTCGTCCACATCGGTGGCGTTCTGGAGGGTGGTGGCGTTCACGCTGTTGGAGACCGGAGACCAGTTGGGGACCTCGTCTGCCGTGCGCAGGGCGAACCAGTATTGCGTCGCAGGGGAGAGGCCCGACACGTTGAGTCGTTCCGTCGATCCAGGAGACGCAGGGAGCGGTGGCGTCCCCGGGACGGGAGCCGCTGCACCAAAGGTGGCGTCGTCCAGGGCACCTGTCGTGCTATATCGAACGTCGTAGGTTGCGGCTTGTCCTACCCCTCCATCGTCTCCCGGTGCTACCCACTGAAGGATCACGTATTCGTTGTTCACCACTACGGTCACCAGGTCCGTGACCGCGGCGGGGGCCGTCACGTCTGCCGGCGGTGGCAGCGGCGCAACCAGAATCTGTGAGACCATGGAGTCCGCGTTTCCTGCGGCGTCACGCACCGTCAGGGTGACGTTGTAGCTACCTTCCGCAGGGTAGGCATACGTGACGGTCTGTCCTTGAGCCAGGTCTCCGTTGTCGAAGTCCCAGTCGTAGCTGGTGATGCCGACGTCGTCGGAAGAGGACGAGGCGTCGAAGGTGACGTTCTCATCGACCACGGGGGCGCTCGGAGAGAAGGCGAAGGAGGCGGTAGGCGGATTGTTGTCCGGCGGGGCCATGCCTGCTCCAATGATGACGACGTTCCGCTGCGAGGCGAAGTTCACGATGAAGCTGCCTGCCCCGCTGCTGTCCGTGTTGAAGGAGGACGAGAGGGACCCGTCGACCCAGATGTCATAGGTCGTGGAGGCGTAGAAGCTCTCGACGGCAAAGGTAACGTCCCCTGTCGCCAGGACGTCCACGTCCGTCCGGTCCCGGCCCAGCTCCCACAGAAATGTACCGCTGCCGGCGTTATTGAGATTCTGTGACCCACTCCGGTCGATGTTCCCGGTGAGAGTCAGCGCCGCATTGTCCGTCGCGCCGAAGCCGGAGTAGATATCCCAAACCTCGTTCCCGCCGTCCGCCGTCATCGTGACCCTTCGATCTCCGTCGGACTCATTGGCGAATCGGAGCGCCTCGATGCTGTCCTCCGCGTGATAGAGGAAGTTGCCCTCTCCGGGGACAACGTGGCAATCGAAATCAAAACTTTCGCACCACTGAGTCGTCTGTCCGTTGCCGTGGGTGAGATAGGTGTTGAAATCCTCGACGGTAATCTCCATCCACATCATCACGGCGCCGGATGCGTAATCGAAGGTGTTGTTGTAGAAGGCCAAATCATGGCCGCCGCCAGGATCTCCGCCACCGCATTGCTCGCAAATCTGCCATCCCGCCCCGGTCACGTTCGTCATCGTATTGTGGCGGTAGGTACTCAGCCCCGTTCCCGTCGTGATCGAGCCCTGTCGGGCATCATCGCAGGAGTTGTATTGCCAAGTAACATCGGAATCCGTGTAGATGAAGTGGTAGATGCAGTAGGTGTAGGCCAGGCCGGCCTCCGTGAGCCCGTACCCGGTGTTGTTTTCGTAGACGCTATTCTGTGCCCCGCCGCTCAGGAGAAATTCGGTCACGGTGTCGAAGTTGTTCGTCTCGTCGATGCTTCCCGTGTTGTTGTGGATGTAGAGTCTCTGGGCGAACTCGATGTCAATCATGTTCGAGTCCGTGTTGGCGGCGATGTAGTCATAGGTGAAATTGTTCCAAGCAATCACGTGCGAGGGATAGGGAGCGAGAGGACCGTTAGCCGAGTGGACACTGATGACCTCGATCCCCATGCAATTCGATACCACCGTCCATTCGCAACGAAGCCCGATTGTGTTGCCCCAATAGAGACCGTTCCCCCAGTTTCCCGAGCCTCCCCAGTTCACCATTACTGCCCCATCATCGACTGTGATTCCTTGGAAGGTGTTCCATCGAATCGTGGCGTTGGCACTGAGCCACATGTGCTGCCCGAGGGTCCCGCCGACTGTCGAGCCCCTCGCGTCGGTGGGTCCGTCGATATTGTTCTCGAAGAGGACCGGGTTGTCCCCGTTGCTGAAGTCCCAGTTGATCTGGCTGTGCCTGCCGTTCCGAATCGAAATCGCGCCGGCACCCGTGACGGCCTCAATCTTGGTCTCTTGTGAGGTAGCCGACTCCATGTTCGAGTTGAACCAGTCCATGTCCCCGCCGGTGATCGTCATCGTGTACTGCTCGTGGCTCAGAGAGTTGAATCGGATGGTCATGTTGTTGAGCGTGAGGTCCGCGGATACCCTCATGTCACCCGCGATCGTCAGAACCCCGTTCTCCCAGGTGGTCGGGTTGGTGATGTCGCAGTCGTTGTTGATGGTCTGGATTCCGAAGTTACTGGTCGATTCGGGACAGCCTGTATTCGCCTCGACGGGCCCGATGGAAGGCAGACCGACGGCCACGAGCACGAGGAGGAAGGCGGCCGAGGCGACGGTGAGGTGTCCCGCGCCCCCTCCCCGGGTTCTGGTCCGGGGCCGTGACCGTTTCGCGGGACGATCTTTTTTGTCACTTTCGAAAAACGTGAGGGAGGCATTAATATACCCAACGTTGGATAATGCTTCTGCAGGAGCCGGTCTGTCCGGCTCGTCAGACCCGAGCCGCGGCAAACACCGCATGATCGTGAAGTCCACCTTCAACGGTCAGGCTCCTGCGCTTCCCCCGCTGAAGATGCTGGGGACTAGAGGTTATTAAGGCTTTTGTGACGCCCTTGATTACCCAAAATGTCAAAAATTCGCACATCCGCTTCCCCACGGAACACACATCATCGTGTAAAGTTTCTGACGTGTCAAGAAAAGGACGCTCGGACCCGCCTTCGGAGGTCACTTCGCGGGCCTAAGGCTGAACAATCCCGCATCGAAAGGTAGTCGCGAATCAGTCGGTCCCGTGCGATTCAGATGCGCGTCCTAACACGCCAGTTTCTGATACCAATCCCGAAAAGTCCAATAAGGGGTTTGATGCCTCCAACACACCTGATTAGAGAGGAACTGGGACTTCGCGCGAAGGAATCCTACATCGTAGAATCCGAGAAACGCTGCGGGGCCGCCCGAGAGGGCTACGCCCACCAGCTCCGGGGTTCCTGGGGCGTTGGGGTCCCGTGATGAGAAGGAAGACACATGCCAGCCTCTCTGAGATGGTCCGACTCTGGGTCGGGAGCTTCTGACAGAAACGTCACCTCGCCAGCTCGGCTGCTCGTCCTGCACGGCAGCCATGCCTCCACGGAGATCGGAAGTTCCGACATTCGAATCTGGCCCGAGCTCGACGAGCGGGAGTTTGAGTGCGTTGTAGTACTCCGCAGTCGGCGCAAATCATCGGAGTCTATGCGAGGGAAGGCCCGGATGGTCGCGGTGTTCATCCCTTCGATTCCACTCGTGAGTTGGCTGCTCCTGAACATCATCATCGTGCTGAGGTTCTCGAGGGCAAGGTTCAATCTCATTGTCTACGCACCCCGCACCTGGTTGGCGGCTTCCATGTTGCGGGGGCTCGGGGTCTCGCGGCGGTCGATCATGGATGTACGATCTGGACCGGCCCACAGATGGAGGTTTCTGAAGTGGCTGGAGTACGCCGAGTTGAAGGTTGCCTTGGCCTTCTCAGGAAGCGATGGGCTCACCTTCGTAAACGAAAGCACCAGAGCCTCCCTGATGTCCGAGTCGGGGGAACTTCCCGTGACCACCTGGGGATCGGGCGTCGACCTTGACCTGTTTAAGCCGTCTGGGAAGCCACCAAGAGCCAGCCGCGATCGGGCCGTCAAGGACGGAGGCGAGGTGGTGATGTATCACGGCTCCCTAACGGAAGACAGGGGCGTTCTCCAGTTGATTCAGGCAGTGGAGGTACTGAGGAAACGGAATGTGAGAGCAACCCTGTCCCTGCTAGGCTGGGGCCCAGAAATGGCGAGGATTCGAAGGAGGTTTGGGGGTCTGATAGAGTCCCAGGTTCTCGATATGAAACATGCTGTGAGCTACGAGCAGGTTCCCGCCTTGATTGAGGCTTGCACCGTCGGGACCCTTCCTCACCCGTTGCAAGCAAAGTGGGAGACTCAGATGCCCCATAAGTTGCTCGAATACCTGGCTATGGGAAAGATGGTCGTAGCTACCGACATGGAGGCCCACAAGGGCTTTGGGAGGGGGGTCGTCCTCCTTCCGGACAACAGCCCCGAGACGCTTGCCGGCGGATTGGAGAGGGTCTTCCGAATGTCCGAGTCCGAAAGGAAGGAAAGAGTTCGAGACTCTCTCAGCCGGGTGGAAGCCTTCTCTTGGAAGAATCAAGCTCACGACCTAGGGAGGTTCATCGGAAGTGTAATGGCTGACCACTCGCAGGCCTCCCCCGAGCAAATCCTGCGCTGACCGTACCGAAGGCGTATTCTTGAAGCGAACACCGATTGCGCGACCCTGACTCCTATACAACGCCGATGCCACCCTCATGGATTGACCGTATTGGTAGGGCACTGCCGGAGCCCCTTCGCCGACGGATTCACGGGATCCTGCCCCGGATCCGCCGCCTCCGCGAGGGTGGCGGGATCGACTTCGGCACCCTGAGGCGAGTAGAACCCCTCAGCCGGATTTTCGGCCTGGATCGGGGTCTCCCCGTCGATCGGTACTACATCACTCGGTTTCTGTCCGATCATCAGCGGGATATCCGCGGCCACGTCCTAGAGATCGCCGAAGACACCTACACCCGTCGGTTTGGAGGACGCCGCGTGACGAAGCGGGACGTCCTCAGCATGGAGGAGGGCGGAAAGACGACGATCGTCGCGGATTTGACGGCCGCAGACGACATTCCGGGTAACACCTTCGACTGCATCATCTGCACTGAGACCCTCCACTTGATCTATGACCTCCGGGCGGCGATTCACACCCTCCATCGGATTCTCAAACCAGGCGGGGTCTTGCTGGCAACCGTCCCGGGGATCAGTCAGATCAGTCGATATGACATGGACCGATGGGGGGATCACTGGCGTTTCACCACGCGTTCGGCACGCCGCCTCTTCGAGGAGGTCTTCACGCATGCCCCGTTGAGCGTGGAAGCGCACGGCAATGTGCTGGTCGCCGCCAGCCTCCTGTACGGGGTCGTCACGCAAGAGCTGAAGCGGGAAGAATTGGATTATCGCGACCCAGACTATGAGTTGAAGATCACCATCCGAGCCGTCAAGCGGTCCCAGCCTGAGGAGGCGCCGCCAGGAAGCGGCGGGAAATGACCCGAGCGACCCCAGCTCGCGGACACGGGACATCAGCCTCCCGAGGCGGCGTCATCCTCGAGTACCACCGCACATCGGACGTTGCCCCCGACCCGCACGGCATCAGCGTCTCTCCCCAGCGCTTTGCCGAACACATGGAGGTGATTTCACGCCGCTACGCGCCCACCACGCTGGTAGGGATGAGCGAGGCATTGCGCGGGGGTAGGATCGCTCCGAACTCGGTAGCCGTTACCTTTGACGATGGTTACGCGGACAACCTGCTCAACGCAAAACCGATTCTGGAGTCTCAGGGTATCCCGGCGACGTTCTTCGTGACCGTGGGGTACGTGGAGGACCAGCGGGAATTCTGGTGGGACGAATTGGAGCGCTGCCTTCTTGAAGCGACGTCCTTGCCCGCGCGCCTGGAGTTGGAGACCGGCGGGAGGCCATACCGCCGGAACTTAGGCGACTCCCGGGGAGTCCCCTCGAAGACGGACGCTTCCTACTGGAGATGGGACCTGAGCGTGAAGAAGCCCCCCACGCCCCGGCACCGAGCCTATCGCGAACTCCACGCCAAGCTGCGGTCTCTTCCACCCTCTCGACGAGAGAGGTTGTTGGACGAATTGAAGTCGCAGGCCGGATTACGGCGGGAGCCCGCGCGCGAGGAGTACCGCCCCTTGACGCCGGCGGAGCTTCGGGAATTGGACCGGGGCGACCTGGCGGAGGTTGGCGCGCACGGGGTGACCCACTCTGTGTTGGCCCGTCTCCCGCTGGAAGACCAGGGCGAGGAAATCGAAGGCGGCAAGGCGCGACTCGAGAGGCTATTGGGTCGACGCGTCAACCTCTTCTCGTATCCGTTCGGGGGCAAGAGAGACTTCACGGCGAAAACCGCCCGCATCGTCCGAGAGGCAGGCTTCGAGGCGGTCTGCACGAGCCGTCAGGGAAAGGTCGTCCGCACCACGGATCCCCTCCTCCTCCCGCGGGTCTTCATATACGACTGGAAGGGCGAAGAATTCGAGCGACAGATGGAGAGGTTCTTCGGCCCCTGAACGAGAGGGGTCCACCGGCTGCTGGATGGGTCGCGCGGGTCTTATCGCCGGAAGAGCGCCCCCTGAAGGGCCTCCTTGACCAGGGTCCAATCCTCTTTCGTGAGGCCTCTGGTGACGAACAAGAGCAGGAAATAGACGGAAGCACCCAAGGGGGCCCCAAACACCAAGGGCAGGGGTGGCAGGAAAACGAGGAGGAGTAACATGGCAAACCCTGCGATGACCGTCCTTCCGTAGGTTGCCCATGGATCGATGGGCGCGACCAGACGACGCACCGCAATGAACCGGACGCTGGCGGTCAGCAGTACTGAGGCCAGAACCGCGTAGGCAGCCCCCACGTGCCCATAGGTAGGGATGAGTGCAAGGTCGAGGCCCAGGACCGTGGCCGCCCCTGCCGTTCCCATGAGGAGGTTCAGGGTCTGGCGTCCCGTCGCAGCGAGGGCCGTGGCCGCGCCTAACACCGCCGTCGACAGGGCCACGGCGAAGACCAGCACTGCGAGGCTGCGGGCGGAGTCGCGAAAGGCGTCCCCATAGAACAGGGTGACGATCTCTTCGGCGTAGAGCCAGCCTCCCAGGGCAATGGCGAACCCAAGAATGAAGGCCAACTTCTGGCTCCGCTGCAGGACGCCGGACAGTTCCTCGGGCGTCTCACGGCCCAAGCGAGACATGGTGGGCAACAGAACAAGGTGGTAGACCGAAAGGAAGGAGACGAACGCGAAATAGATGTTCAGGGCGGCATTGAACTGGCCGGTGGCCGTAGGGTCCAACAGCAGCGTCAGCAGGACCGGTCCCGCAGCGTTGGCAAACGCCACCACCACCGCCGCCAGCGCAAAAGGGGTGGCCAACCTCAACAGTCTCGACAACTCCTGACGGTCCACGAGGCGAGCGAACCATGTGAACCGCCGCCTCACCAGGACCATCGACAGGGTGAGGACCAAGACTCCGCCGGCGATGTACACGATGGAGATCTCGAGGAGGCCTCGACCCAGGACCAACAGCAGTACGACCAGAGCGGTGGTCACCAGCCGTTCCGCGACCACCACAAGGGCGTCGAATTCGATCCTCTCGAAAGCTCGGAACACCGCGGTGAAGGTTCCAGCATAGGTCTGCAGGATGCCCGCGATGCCAAGCAACAGCGTTACGGTCCTGGCAAAGGGGTCGTCGAGGACCAGGTTCGTGAATACCCACAGCGCCAGTACGGCGATCGCGACCAGAGCCAGCCGCAGCACGGCGATGGTGGTGAGGTATCGGCCTGCCTTCCTCCGGTCCGCGGCGACTTCAATGGTGTAGACGGAGTCCAATCCAAGCGAGATGAAGACAATGAACCAGCTGGGGAACGCAAAACCGAAGACGAAGATGCCGTACTGTTCGACGCCCAGGGTTCGGGCTAGGACGATGGCGATGACGAGAATCAGCAGCTGGGTGATGAGCGACGCCAGCGTTTGGGAAGATAGATTGCGGCCGATTCGGCGTGCCTCGCCCATGTGAGTTCAACCTCTAGTGTGGACCGGAACGATCATAGGCTAGGTCAGACAGGTCAGCGGGAATAGTCTCCCATCAGAGTCTCAGGAACGATCAGTCACTCTGCACCGTCTGGCAGCGAGAGAGCTTTCTCAGCTCGAGCCCGGTTTAGACCCCCCCGGCATCCCAAGCCTTCCTCCGTCTCTCAAAGGTGATAGTGGCGGCAACATGGTTAAGTCAGTAAGGGCGGGCCGAAAGGGTTGAGATGGAATCCGGCGTTCAGGGTCAATCCATGCGCTCTCAGGAGAGCTGCGGGACGCTGCGAGTATCCTCTGTCCGAGTCTCCGTTATCAGGTCGCGGTTACCCGGCACTCTCCCAACAGGTAGGTGACGACGGACGTTCGACGCTGGAGGAGAGGACTCAATTCCGACAACGTACAACTTCCACGATCTTTTCGCCGTACGTGTCGCCCACCGAGGCCTCAATGCCTTGATGCAACGGGATTTCGGGATCTTCATCGAGGACGTGGACCCGGTCGATCTTCGGGTTGAAGAGGGTAAGGTACCCACTCTTGACGGGAGGCTGAAGGGGGATTATGTGTTCGGCGAATATACCTTCGACGAGTCGACGTTTGTGGTAAAGACCCCCTCCGGGAGGGTGCAGCTGGAAGAGGGGCTGATTCGAGCAAGAAGCGTCGCCCCTCACGAGTTGTTTCGGTGGGTCACGGCCGAGATGAGGCGACACCTCATGGAGAAGGAGGTCTTGGTTCTACACGCAGCCGCCGTAGCCCGCGATGGGCTCGCCCACATCTTCCCTGCCTGGGCCCAAACGGGGAAGACAAACCTCCTACTCAACCTTGTTTCCCACGGCTACGGGTACATGGCCGATGATTGGTGCCCCGTCTCGGTTTCAGGAGAGGTACTTGCATATCCAAGGGGTCTGGCCCTGTTTGAGTACAACTTCGATTGCTATCCAGAGCTGGTCGAGGCCCTGGGAGACGGAAAGGAAGGCCGTGTCTTCCGACGGCAGCTGGCCGGCACGAAGTTTGCCCGCTCTCTCGACGGCTCAAACCGGCTCTCCCGCTCCCTGAAGCGTTGGATGCTGAAGCGGTTCTTCGTATACGGGTACATGCCGGTCTCGGAGCTCATCCCGGGCTCTCGCATCACACGACGCGCCTCTCTCGCGGAGGTCTGCCTTCTGACGACGAAGTCGGGGGAGAGCCTCATCTCCCAGGTTTCTCCGCGATACCTTGCGCGGAAGGTGGCGCTGGCCAACCAGGTCGAGTGGTTCCCCTTCACCAGGTACAAGGTGGCGAGGGAGTACGCTGGACTTCAGAGGATGTCGGAGCACTTAGTCTCGAAGGAAGAGGAAATCCTGACGAGGATTTTCAGTAAGGCGAAGTGCACGGCATTGACCCTGTCGCCGTACGCAACAGGAGAAGAGATGGATCGAATTCGCAGAATGTGGGAAGAAGCTTAACTCCACGTCTGAGGGTTCTCCAGCCGCCCCGACATCCCGTCGCGGGTACCCGCAATCAATGCCTTGATCGCGCGCCACCTGCGTTGGATGAGGAAGAGCACTAGCGGTCCCGCGAACCTGAACGCCAGAAAATACGGCAAGAACAGGAGGACGAAGGCAGGCATGCTAGCATTCTTCCTCACAAAACGGATTCTGCCTCTCGTCATGAAGTAAGTGTAGAAGGGCGTGTTCAGTCCAGAAGCGCGAGAAACCCTATGCCACACCCGGGCTCTCGGCACAAAAACGATGCGGTGACCCTTCTCTCGCGCCCTGACGGCCCAATCCAGTTCCTCGTAATAGATGAAGTAGCCCCTATCGAGCAACCCGACGTCTTCGATAACCCTCCTCTTTATTAGCAGGGCACAAGCCGTGATGTATCCAGTCTCCTTGGTCTCGTCGAATTGGCCCTGATCCTTCTCGTCCTGACCGATGTGGGAAGACTGGCCCGTTCTGCGAAAGTAGATTCCCCCGGCGAAATGGATCCTGGTCGGCGAATCATAGTAGTAGATCTTGGGACCAACGATGCCGATCTCCGGATCGCTCTCAGCCACATCTACGAGTTCGGTCAGGAAGGCAGGATCCACGATCGTATCGTTGTTGAGGAGCAACACATAGTCCGGGTCGGAATCCTTTAACGCCCTTCTCATCCCAATGTTGTTGCCCTCTGCGAAGCCGTCGTTTCTCTCGTTCTCGATGACGTGAACCCAATCCCCAAATCCCTCTTTCAGGATGTGGGCATCCCTCCCCTCCGATCCATTGTCGACCAACGTGACGTCGTAGTTCTCGTAGGTAATCTGGCGCACAGATTCGAGACACTCGGTGGTATCCTGGAGTCCGTTCCAGTTGATGATGATGATCGAGACTTTCGGCCGTTTCCTCATGATTTCTTCGCCTTTAAGATGGACTGGAGGCTGGTAAAAGGCTTCGGTGGCTGCGGTCCGTGGGGAAGACGGCTCGTAAAAGTCTGTTCTGATTAAAAGACCGCTCCTGCCCACGTTGCGAGGGACTGCGGAGTCCCTACACTCGGCGCCCGCTGCCTGGCAGGAGGAGTGGCGGCCGAACATCTAGGGGGTAGGTCAAGCCAGCTGGAGTACAGGGGTTTTGGTGAGCCTGCAGCACAGAGTGGACCGCCGGCAACAAGCGCTAGGACGCCCCGGGGCGGCCCGCGGCCTCTTGGACCTCAACGGCAAATTCTCTCGCCCATCCGACGTACACGCGCCAGTCGTACTTCGTCTCCACGAGTTTCCTGCCTTCACTACCGAGACGCCGCTGAAGCGCTGAATCGGCGAGGATCTGGCGCACGGCCGCGCTGAATGCCTCCGCGTCGTCGCGGATCAGGAGGTGCACCCCATCTTGCACCTCCAGTCCCTCGCACGCCTTGGTTGTCGCCACCACCGCCTTCCCCGCGGCGAGGTAGGTGAGAATCTTGAGTCGGGTCCCGCTCCCGTGCTCGAGGGGGGCAATGCAGACATTGGCGGTGGCGAGAACCCCCTGGAGGTCCTTGACGTACCCGGGTGCGCTCACGTTCTCCGCCTGAACGGCCTCGGTCGGGGGATCTGCTCCCACCAGGACGAACTTGGCCTCGGGAAGGGACGGCGCAAGGGTCTGCGAGATGAAGACGGCGGCCTCCCGATTGGGAATAAAGTTGTAGTTTCCCACGAACAGCACGGTGGCGGCTTCCACGCCCCCTTGGGCGATGGGGATGCCCGCCAGGTCGATGCAGTTCGGGAGGACGCGAACGCGTGCCTCCAGCTCCGGGAGCTCCTGGAGGATTCGACTCCGGTCGGCCTCCGAGGTCACGAGGGTCCGGGTTGCCCTTCGGAGAACGCCCTGCTCAAAAGCCCGCGCCCGCTTCAGGAGTCGGGGAATGAGCCATCGTTGAACGAGCCGGCTTCGGCCCGGCCACGTCCTAAAAAAGGGGGCGTTGACCATCTCGTGGCGCAGCAAGTCCCAATACACGTTGTGTTCATCCAAGACGAGGGGCGTGTCATCGCCGTACTGATGGAGCCCCACCAGGTCGGGAGATTCGACGATGGTGAACGTGGGCGGCTCTCGGGCCTGGCGGCGGGGAAAGTCCGTCTTGTAATACGTGCGTAGGCGTCGGAGCCTGGAACGGAGGCCGTCCTTCAGGGGAACGTCCTCGTATCGAACGCCGGGAATCTCCGGGCCCTCGAACCACGAGGTCCGGACGACGTTGACCTCGGCCGATTGGGCGAACATCGAGGCGATGCTGTGGACGCGGGTGCCAAACCCGCCGCGATCGGGATCCGCGTCGAAGGTGATGATCTCGACTCGCATCGGCCCACCGTCAGTTGTCGGTCGTCTCACCGCGGACAATGCGGTTGAGACGCGGAATCTGACGTTCCCAGTCGTAGCGTTGCTCGATGAGCTCTCGCGCCGCGTCGGCCATGGCGGCGGCCCTCTCCGGAGAGTCTAGCGCCCGCGAAACGGACTGGAGAAACTCCTCGGGGGATGGGGCGATCCAGGCATGGATGCCCCCCTCGAGGCCCTCGATCCCCTCTGCCGCGAACCCCGACAGGACGGAGGGCGTGCCTGCGGCCATGATGTCAAGCACCTTCGTTAGCGTACCGACGCCTCTCCAGACGGGGACGATGCAGAGGTCCGTCTCCCGGATCGTCGCATGGATGTCAGGTACGAAACCGAGCACGTTCACGAACGGGTGAAACGAAACATCCGGAATGTCTCGACCTGCGATGTTGATCCGGCATCGAAGGCCGTTCCGCTCCAGGAAAGGGGCCACCGCCTCGTCAATGAACTCGAGCGCCTCTCGGTTCGGGGCATACTTGAAGCTCCCAAAGAAGAGGAGGATGGGCACCTCTCCATTCGTGGGTTCGGTCCTCGAGCGCCCCACGGTTCCGGTTTCCACCGCAGATAGGTCGAGACTGAGGGGGATCACGTGGATCTTGGATGGGGGTACCCCCATCCTCCCATAGGCCTCCGCATCCCGCCCCGACACCGTGATCAGCGCATCGATTCGCCTTCCCAGAAAGGTCTCTAGGAGGCCGGCGAAGATCGTGAAGAGACGGCCCTTCCCCACGCTCTCTGCGAAGAGCCTGACGTTCCCGTGGCTGTCCCACACGCATCGGATGCCAAGGATCCGCGCGATGGCGAGTCCGACCAAGGCGTGATGGGCCGTTTCGGAGAAGACGACCTCCACCCGGTGTCGGAGGGCCAACCGGAGGCCCTGGAGCGTGAGGACCGCCTTGTCAATCAGGTAGAGAAGGTAGCGAGGGAGCTTCGCACGGGACGGGTCGTAGAGGATCCTGTCTCGGGGGCACGGGAGCCCGACGACGGCATGGTGCGCGTTCAGGGTCCGATACACCATCCCCCCCCGTTCCGAGGACGCCAGACGCTCGGCCTTTGGAATGAACAGGACGCGGCTCATGAGGCCCCCTCTGGCTCCCCGTTCGAGGGCGTGGTCGGGGCCATCATGGGTTATCCCGCCGGGCCGGGGAGCGCGATCAGGTCGATGGTGGTGCCGCCGTTGTCGTAGATCAAGGAGTACACGGCCCGGTTGGCTTGGTAGAACTGGAGCACCTCGACGCCCCTCCACTGTCGGTACCACAGTTCGGCGGTCCCGTCGTAGACCGCGTACGCGGCGCTTGTCGTGTCGAACTCCTCCAGAGCGCGCGGATGGACCGTGAAGAAGCCGATGACCGCGTAACGGGTCCGGCTCTCGGCGTCCACCCACACGGGTACCGGGAAGAAACCGTCGAACACGTTGGCCCCGGGTTCCACCCTCTCGAGGAACCCCGAGGTCGCGACGGCTCGGTCGGAGACGAAGTAGAAGACCTCCTGCGCGTAGATCGTGGAGGCCGACGCAACGCTCAGCAACAGGAAGGCCACCAGAACCCCCCGTCGGACGGGCCGTCGGAGCCGCATCGCGGCGAGCGCCGCGACGCCGAGCGCGGGCGTCACGAGGGCGAACAGCATGAGCCCTCGGTCATACAAGGAGCCTCCGAAGAACAGGATGTCGGCCAGGGCAAACAGAACGAGGCTCACGAGGGCGGCCCACAGAAAGACGGCGAGGCCGCGCGACGCCACCCGGCGGGAGAGGACGATTAGGGCCGCCAGCCCGACCACGCCGAAGCTCGCCAGACTCACGAGGCGAATCTGAGGCCCCAGCACCAAGACGCTCTCCAGCGAACGGGCCGTGGCTAGGTTCAGTGCCTGTTCTGGGACCTGCAGGATGCGGCCGATCTCGGCGATGATGACGGTCTCTGCGGCCTGTGAGGAACCGGCGGCCAGGAAGAAGAGCCACGCCGCCCAGGTCACGCCGTAGGCGAGGGCGGGGTTGAAGGCGAATCGCCCGGCTCCTTCGCGCGAAGGCTCGGCGGCCCGGCTCCGGAGGCGGAGGCCGAGGCGGACCACCACATCGACGATCAGAATGCCCAGGATGAGAATCGTGGACGTGGGATGGGACACCACGAGCCCCACAAAGAGGACGCTGGCCGCGACTCGGAACGGAATCCGTTTCCGCCAGAGCGTCGCCAGCACAAGGAGTGCCAACACCAGTCCGATGGACTGCGGGGAGAGATGGAACTGCGCCCACACGTTCAGCAGGGAGCCGAGGACGCTTCCCACCATGGCGGTCCTGGGCCCAAACACCCAGTTCAGGAAGACGAAGAGCGCCACGAAGGTCAGCGCGCCCGCAAAGAAGGGGTAGATCCCCAGCAGGGCCACGGCGGGTACGCCCGTCAGGGTCGAGAGCATCCATACAGTCAGAAAGAATCCGGGCCAGTTGGCCGAGTAGGCCAAGGGGTCCCCAGGGAGGCGGCCCATAAGTCCGATATCCAGCGCCTCCCCCAGGTGAAAGTATCCATCCCAGACTGGCGGGTTGGGCTCGAACAGCGCAGGGGTGCCGACAAAGACGGCGAAGAAGAGGACCCCGCTGATGACAAACAGGCCAACTCGACCGCTCCGCAGGGCGAGGTAGACGGAAAGCCCTATCATCGACAAGCCGACCCAGTAGGTCGGCGGGAGGAGCTGAAGAAGGCCAAACTCGGCGGTCAGAGGGAGCTTCGTGATCATCGTGGCCAGGCCGGACAGCACGACGGTGACCAATCCCACGATGGCGAAGCCGAGAACCAGGAGCCCTGCAGGGCGTGATGACCGGTCCGGTGCCGGATCCCGTGTCCCCGGTGTGGCCACGCGAGGATCGGAGTCAGCTGGCCTCTTCACGATACACCTCCAGCAGGCGCTCAGCTACCTCGGGGAACGCAAAGTACTTCTCCATGCGGCGTCGGGCCTCGGCACCGAAGGCCCCCCGAAGCTCCTCATCATCAAGGAGCGAGAGGAGGGCCTGGGCCAAGGCCTCCGCGTCATCACGCTCCACCACCAGGCCCGTCTCCCCGTGAACCACGATGTCCCTGACGGCCCCCACGTCCGTGACCACGCAGGACCGACCGCAGGCACTCGCTTCCATGAGGGAGAAGGGAAGCAGGTCCTTCCGGCTCGGACTTAGAACGACCTCTGCCAGGTTGAACAGGCTGACGAGATCTCTCCGAGAACATTGGCCTAGCAGTCGAACCGCGCCTTCGAGGCGGAGGGTCGCGATCGAACGGCGAAGTCTGGGGAGTTCCGGTCCCGAGCCTGCGATGAGCAACCGGACGTCAGGGTCCCTCTTGCGAACGGCCGCGAGGGTGCGGAGTGCGAGGTCGGCACCCTTGATTAGATCCAATCGAGCGACAAGCAGCAGCACACGATCGTCCGGCGCCCATCCGAAGTCCTCGTGGGTGTGACGACTCTCCCCGGGGGCGAACGTGTCCACGTTGACCCCTGAGGGGATCCACGCCCCGATGGTCTGAGGGGGAACGCCCAGCCGCCGCAGGTATGCCTCGGCGTTCGTCGTTCGAGGAATGGAGCGCCGGACGGTTCTTCGAATGCGAGGACCCGCGGCCGTCTCAAAGGCCCATTGATAGAGCGAACCGGGAACCTGCATGGGCGTGAAGGTCTCCTGCCAGAGCACCAGGGGAACGCCTGCTTGCCGGGCCGCCGTGGATGCAAAATAGGTGGAGGGCTGGTGAAACTCGCCCGTCTGAAGGATGTCCGCTTCCCGGAGCGCCGGCTCTCCCATCAACCCTGGGGTCATGGGGAAGAGGCCCGGGTGGAAGGGCGTGCGCAGGACGGTGGGGATGGGGAGGACGCGCAGCCCGTTGTCAAATTCCCAGGGCCGCCGGTCCAGGTACACATCGCCCATGAGGACGGTCGTCCGGTGCCCCAGATCGGCGAACGTGGAGCCCAGCTCCACGATGTTCGTCTGCTCGAGTGCCAGAGGGTCCTCGACGACGGAGGGAACGGAGGGACGCAGGAGCGCCGAGAGCCCCACGGCAGGCGTCGCGCCAATCGGATTGATCAGGACGATGTTCAGTGCGGCCCCGCTCCTATGGGGCCTTGGAGTCAGGGCTTCCCGCCGCGACCGTCCCCTCGCTCATCTTCTCGATGGCTTCGTCTCTCTCCTCCTCGATCAGCGTCATGTATCGCTCCAAGTAGCGGACGGGGTGGTGGCGAGCCTCATACGTGGACCTCGCGGGCTCGCGGGACGAGTCCGGCATCCCGTCTGCCTCGAACCGATCCAGCCCGGCCCGAACGGCGGCCGTCGTGGGCTCGACCGCGAGGCCCGCCCCCTCTTGTACTAACTCCTCCAGGCCCCCTCGCTTCGACACGAGGAGGGGGGTCCCCCAGGAGAGGGCCTCGATGGCGCTGAGGGGGGAGTTTTCGTAGGATTGGGAGGGCAGAATGAGGCCCCGGGCTCCGCGATAGAAGGGACCCAAGCGGGACGATTGGAGCCAGCCCATCACATCCACGTCGTCTCTTCGACCGGCCAGTTTCCTGAGCCGCCTCTCGAGACTTCCTCGTCCCACGAAGACGAAACGGGCACCACCCTCGAACGCCTCGATGGCCGAGACGAGCTCGGGGAGTCCCTTGTGCGGTTCGTACACTCCGACGTAGAGGTAGTACTCGTCAGGAGGGAAGATACGCACCCCCGGGTTGGGATCCGGAGCAAAATTCGGGATGACCGCCACCGGACACGCCACCTCCCCTTCGATGGCCGCCCGCATGAACGCGCTCGGCGCGATGACCCAGTCCAATCCCTTCAAGCCCTTCCATCCTCGGCTGTAGCGCCACGGCTGAGGGAGGCGGCGGGAGACCAGGGCGCAGCGGCCGCAGGTCGGGGCGTCGCACGGATGGCGCCCATACTTGTACAGGTCGCTCCGCGGGCAACGCAACCAATAGTCGTGGGCCGTGTAGAGGGTGCGATCCGCTCGCCCCTTCGAAACGACGCCGCGCCCCAGGAGGGAGATGTTGTGGTGGTGGATTACGTCCGGGCGGACGTCTTCCACGAGCCGGTTGTGAAATCGGTTGACGCTCCGAGATTTGCCCCGGAGGTAGGCAGACAGAGGCTGCATTGCTCCCAGGGGGCTGGGGATCGGATGAATGTGAACATCGCCGTCGGGGACTGCGGGTCTTGAGCCGACGCCCTTAATCGCGGCTGCCGCCGGGGCGTGCTCCACATGAACCTCGTGCCCGGCCCGGGCCAGAGCTTCCGCTAGGTATTGAACGTGGACGGCGTCTCCGCCAAGATGGTAGGGGGGGTAGAAGGTGCTCACCATGAGAAACCGCAGGGTTTCCATGGCCCCTCC
>JBHIBW010000004.1:0-26453 GCA_046759265.1 Thermoplasmata archaeon | reverse complement strand
GCGTACCACCGAATCAGATCGATGGCTTCGTCGACGTCCGCCATCGCCTCCGCGCGATTCTTCCCGTTCTCATGGGTCATGAGGGCCGCAAGCGGATACTTGTCTCCCGCCAGCAGCTCGGCCGACCTTCGGAAGATGGCGACCCGGTCGTGCCAGTCGGTGGCTGCCCAGTCGGGGAACGCCTGCAGGGCCGCCTTCACCGCGCGGCCTGCCTCTTCCCCGCCGGCCTTCTGAAAGCGGCCGAGGAGCAGGTCAGTGTTGGACGGGCTGCGGTCAGCAAACGTGGAGGACACGGAGATCTCCTTCCCGTCGATGAAGATGGGATGGGTCTCCCCCAGCTCGTCCTGAACCTCATCGAGCGCCTTATCGTAGCGCGTGTGAAACCCGGCCACGTCGTCCGTCTGGCTCGCCCGGAGGAGAGTCTGCTCGTTCTCGAAGCCCATGAAAGCCCCCACTGAAAACCTGCGCGGACGAATATAAGGCTAGCGCTGGGACCCATCTGGCGGTCGTCGCCTCCCGCGGCCGGTCAGGAGAACGCGCAGCGTGATGGCCAGCACGTACACGAAGACTCCCAGCAGGGAGGCCAGCAGAAACCAGAGGAAGACGGAGAACAGGAGGGCCGACATTCAATCCCCGATCTCGACCACGTCTTCGGCCAACCGATGGAGGTCATACCGCTCGCGACGGGAGACGAGCAGCAGCGTCAGGATCACAGAGACTCCAAGCGCGGAGGCGAAACTCAAGAGGAAGAAGGTCGCCACGTCCGCCCCGGAAGCGAAGAGCCCGAGGACGAAGAGGGGCATGCCGACCGCGATGCCGGCCAGCCCGGCGACTGCCGCCCCCGTGCCTCCGATGCGGCCGGAGTAGAACCCGTAGAGGGTCGGGAAGGCGGCGGCGGAGCAGACGAGGTCGGCCACGAGGAAGAGCAGCAAGACGCTGAAACCGAAGGAGGCAATGGCGATGGCGGCCAGAGCAATCAGGACGGTCACGATGCGGGCGACCGTGAGGAGGCTCCGGGAAGGAATCCGGGCGCCCAAACGGGGCAGGTCGGCGGTGAAAATGCTTGCGACGCCGTTCAAGAGGGAGTCCATCGTGGACATGATCAGCGCCAGCACGAGGACGAACAGGAGGAGGACCACCCACTCAGGGAACGTCGACACGACGAGCGAGAAGAAGGCGACGGAGGGAACGTCGGCCAGCCCAAAACCCGCAGCGACAATCCCGAAGAGGCCGGCGAGGATCACCATGGGGATGACGGCGAAGGCGGCGACACCGAGCCCCCTTCGCAGAACCCGCTCATTGCGACTCGTATAGAAGCGCTGCCAATACGCCTGGTTGAAGATGTTGGCTCCGGTGATCGCGATAGCAACGAAGATGGCGAAGTAAATCCCCGGAAGGTGGTCGAGACGCAGGAGTTCGGGGGCACTGGCGACGATCCGGTCGTAAATGACCACCGGCCCGCCCAAGGCGACCACGGCGCCCAGAAAGGCGACGGCCATGAGGGGCAGGATGAGCAGGGTCTGCAGGCTATCCGTCATCACGGAGGCGCGGATTCCTCCATACACCGTGTACGCCACCGTGGCGAGGCCCACGAGGAGGGCGGGGACGTAGAAGGGGAGACCGGTGAGCAGGTTGAAGGCCAGAGAGATGGCCGTAAGTTCCGCCGCAAGGAAGATGAACATATAGAAGACGGTCACGAAGAGGACCAGGGCGTACATGCCCTGTCCGTACCGCGCCAAGGTCAGCTCGGTCACCGAGTGGCCGCGCGGGGCCAGCCGCCGAACCCGGGGTCCAATGAAGTAGTAGACCAGGAGGGGGATCGCACTCCCGACCCCGTACCCGAGGACAGCCGGGAAGCCCCAGAGGACCCCCGCTTCGGCCGGGCTAAAGAGAATCCAGGATCCCATGACTGTGGCGATGAAGGTCGCCGTCGCGACGTGGAGACCCATCGTGTTCCGCGCCGTGATGAAGTCCTCCGCGTTTCGGACCCGACCGCGGGAAAGGAGAAGTCCCGTGACGGCAAACCCCGCTACCGTTCCGAGGGCGAGGAGAAGCAGAACAAGGGGATCGAGCATGATGCGCCTCCTCTGTAAGGCACCAGGCGAATAAACCTTGCACGGAAGCCCGATAGGCTAAACTCAAATAGGAGCCGCTGGCTAGATGCCGTGAGGGCATGGTTCGGGCTCTGGTGCTTCTCTCTGGCGGACTCGATTCGGCCGTTTCGCTCTACTGGGCGTTGCGCGAGGGATGGTCCGTGCACCCGCTGACCTTCCACTACCACGCGAGACCCCAGAGAGAGAAGGACGCCACGGCGAATCTGGCGAACCTCTCCGGTCGTCAGGCGAGCCTCCTCGAGGTGGACTTCCCCTTTCTCATGGAGGTGGAGGACCTCCAGGAGAGGGGCTTCGGGAGGCGCACCCTCGAGAACGCGCCCGGATCCTATGTCCCGGCTCGAAACCTCATCTTCTACGCCACCGCCGCTCACTACGGAGAGATTCTGGGTGCCCAGTGGCTGGTTGGCGGCCACAACGGGGCCGACGGGGAGATCTTCCCCGATGCCACCCCGGCGTTCTTCGAGGGGTTGAACCGACTCCTGAAGCTCGGTATTCTGACAGCCTCGCACTCACGTTTGCAGATTGTCAACCCACTCGAGGGCCGAACGAAGGCCGAGGTCCTTCGCTTGGGCCAAGAGCTGGGAGTTCCGTTCGAAGCCACGTGGAGTTGCCACTACGATCGCGCGGCTCCGTGTGGCCGGTGCACGTCCTGCCGCGAGCGCGAGGAGGCGTTTCTACGCATCGGGGTGGAAGATCCCCTGCTCGCCGCGCCCCTGACAGATCGATAACACGAGGGCGGCGAACAGATGCGGCTCGGAGTCACGGAATACATGGATTGCGCCCACTTTCTGCCGGGCCACAGCAAATGCGGGAGTCTCCACGGTCACACCTACAAGGTGGAGGTCATCGTCGAAGGAGAGGCGAAGTCCGGGATGCTCATTGACTTCGCCGACCTCAAGGACCAGGTCCGAGAGGTCCTGGGGGCGTACGACCATCGCGCCCTGAACGACCTCATGGAATATCCGTCGGTGGAGAACATCTGTGACCGCCTCGGTGCGGATCTCAAGACCCGCCTCGCCTTTCCCTTCCTCGTCCGCGTCTGGGAGGGCCAGGGAAAGTGGGCGGAGACCCGGCCCTGACCGTGGTTGCCTCAGTGAAACCACGGCCGGTAACTTATATACGCGGGGGTTAAGAACGCACAAGGGCCTTGCGAGGAACCGGCCATGAGTGAGTTCCGAACGGAGAAGGACTTTCTCGGCGAGGTTCAGGTCCCTGCCGAGGCGTATTGGGGTGTCCAGACCCAGCGGGCGGTCGAGAACTTCCCCATCAGCGGTCTTCGGCTTCAGCCGCGCTTCATTCAGGCCCAGGCCCTGATCAAACTGGCCGCCGCCAAGGCGAACGTCGAGGTGGGTTTTCTTGAGGAGAAGATTGGCAAGGCGATCGTCCAGGCCGCGCGTGACGTTCGGGAAGGGAAGTACGATGACCACTTCGTCGTGGACGTCTACCAGGCCGGGGCAGGAACCTCGCAGAACATGAACGCCAACGAAGTCATCGCGAACCGGGCGAACGAGCTGCTCGGCGGATCGCTTGGCAGCTACGACCCCATCCATCCCAACGACCACGTGAATATGGCCCAATCGACGAACGACACGATTCACGTGGCCATCCACATCGCGGCCCTGTCCGCGATCCAGGAGGACCTCCTCCCCGCGTTGGAGGAGTTAGCCGAAGCCCTGGACGGGAAGGCGGAGGAGTTCGATGACGTCCTCAAGATTGGACGGACGCACCTCCAGGATGCCGTCCCCATTCGCCTGGGCCAGGAGTTCAGCGGATACGCTTCCATGGTGCACCACGGGATTGCGCGCATCCGACGCGCGTCCGCAGCCCTGGAGGAGCTTCCCCTGGGGGGGACGGCGGTGGGGACCGGGTTGAACGCGCATCCACGATATCCGGAACTGGCGATCGCGGAAGTGAGCAAGGAGACGGGCCTTCCCTTTCGCCTCCCGGACAACCTCTTCGAGGCCATGCAGAACACGGATGCCGCCGTCGAGGTCAGCGGCGCCCTGAAGACCCTGGCCGTCAGCCTCATCAAGATCGCAAACGACTTCCGTCTCCTGAGTTCGGGTCCGCGGGCGGGCCTGGCGGAGATTCGACTCCCTGCCGTGCAGCCGGGCTCTTCCATTATGCCTGGGAAGGTCAACCCCGTGATGGCGGAAATGCTCAACATGGTGGCCTATCAGGTCCTCGGAAACGACGCTGCGGTCACCTACGCGTCCCAGGCTGGCCAGCTGGAACTGAACGTGATGATGCCGGTCATCGCCTACAACCTGTTGCACGCCATCCAGGTCATCGAGGGCGGAGTCCGGGCGTTCACGAGGCGAGCAGTCCAGGGCATCGAGGTGGACCGCGAGCGATGTCAATCCTTCGTCGAGTGGAGCACGGCGATGGCGACGGCCCTCTCCCCGAAGATCGGATATCAACGGGCTGCGGAGATCGCGAAGCGGGCCTTCGCCGAGGGCAAGACCGTCCGGGATGTCGCAGTCCAGGAAGGGGTCCTAAGCGACGAGGACCTCGACGAGCTCCTGGACGCCGATCGGATGACCCGGGTCCTGGAGAAATAGGCCGCGAGGCGGGGTCAGCCTTCCCCTTCCAGAATCGCGAGGGCGTCGTCGCGGCCCTTCTCGAGCACGTCGCCCGAGGCCTGCAGGGCCTGGAGCTCCCCGGCCTCCAGATCCCACTCCTGAATCTCAGTCACCCCTCCGTTCCCCAGGACGACGGGCATGCCGATGCTGACGTCCTTCAGGCCGTACTCCCCCTTCGTGACGATGGAGGAGGGGATGAGGGCCCCCTCGTCTCGGAGGATCGACTCAATCATGTCGGCGGTCCCGTTGGCGGGACCGTACTCCGTCGCTCCCTTCCCCGAGATGATGTTGATGGCGACCTCCTTGATGCTCTCGCGAATCGCGGTCCGCTCCTCCTCTGAGAAGGCCTGCGCCTCCTCGCCCACCTGGACCCGCGACCAGATCGGCACCTGGCTGTCTCCGTGCTCCCCCAGGACGTAGGCCTCCACCGTGGCCGCCGGGACGGAGAGGTGATCGGCGAGGGCCGTCCGGAACCGAGAGGTGTCCAGCATGCCTCCCGAGCCCACAATCTGGGTCCGGCGCAGGCCCGAGGAACGATGGGCGACGTAGTTCATGACGTCCATCGGGTTGGTCAGGTTGATCATGACGGTCTGCGGGGCGAGATCGGCCACACGCGCCGCAATGTCGCGCATAATGGGCGTGTTCGTCGCCAAGAGATCCAGCCGCGACATGCCCGGCTGTCGAGGGCGTCCCGCCGTGACGACCACGACGTCGGAGTCGCGGACGTCCTCGTAGGCCGCGGCCCGGATAGAGGTCTCCGTCTTGTACTCCAGCGCGTGGCGCATGTCGTGGGCCTGGCCTCGTGCCAGATCCTCCAAAATGTCCACCATGACGACCTCCTCGGCCAGCCCTCGCAAGGCGGTCGTGTAGGCGATGGTGCTGCCGAGTCTGCCCGTCCCGATAAAGGAAACCTTCATCGTGCCTCCCCGGGTCTCGGCGCGCGTAGGAACCGGCGTGTTAATGAGGTTTACGGACAACTAGGGCAGATATTCTTCGCGCGGGTGGGCAAAGACATCGAGAATCTCGAGGTCTTCCTCGGCGACGGCGTCATGTTCGATCCCGGCGGGGACCAGGTACGCCGAACCCGGGCGCAGCTGCGAGGCCTCCCCTCCGACAATCATCTGCATCTGTCCTTTTAGCACGTACCCCGCCTGCTCGAAGGGGTGGGTATGGGCTCCAAACACGGTGCCGCTGCGGATGGTCCAGTGGACCAACATCAACCCTTCCCCATACACCAGGGTGCGACGCTCGATCCCCTCACGCATCTCGACCGCCTCCACGTCCGCCAACGAGCCCAGGAGACGGGAGATGAAGTCTCGGACCACTCGATTCCTCCGGTGGGAAACAAGCCGAAAAGGTTGAAATAGCTTGGTCTGCGATGAATTCGCGGGGCTTCTCGTGTTGGGCAACACCCGCGTCAGCGATGAGGAGGCGTTGGAGTACCACGAACGCCGGCCTCCGGGGAAACTGGCCATCGAATCAACCAAACCCACCGTCACGCAGCGTGACCTCTCCCTCGCCTACACCCCGGGGGTCGCCACCGTCTCGCGGGCCATCGAAAAGGACCCAGACGCGGTCTTCTCCTACACCGGCCGGGGAAATCTGGTGGCTGTCGTCACGAACGGGACCGCGATCTTGGGGTTGGGCGACCTGGGACCGCTCGCCGCCAAGCCGGTCATGGAGGGGAAGGCGATTCTCTTCAAGAAGCTCGCCGACATCGACGTGTTCGACCTCGAGTTGGAGGTGTCCGATCCGACTCGATTCGTCGAGATGGTCACCGCGCTCCAGCCTGGATTCGGCGGCATCAACCTCGAGGACGTGCGCTCCCCCGACGCGTTTGAGATCGAGGAGCGGTTGCGGGAGGACCTAGACATTCCCGTCTTTCACGACGATCAGCACGGGACCGCCATCATATCCGGAGCGGCCCTCCTCAACGCCCTCGAGCTCCAGGGGAAGAAGCTGAAGGACGTCCGCATCGTGATCTCCGGGGCCGGAGCGGCCGGCCTTGCCTGTGCGTCGTTCTTCGCGACGTTGGGCGCCGAGCCGGACAACATCCTGGTGGTGGATTCGGGAGGGGTCCTCTACCGCGGCCGCACCGACCGCATGAACCGGTACAAGGAGCGCTTCGCCCGCGATACAGAGGCCCGGACCTTGGCGGATGCAATGGAAAGGGCCGATGTCTTCGTCGGGCTCTCGGTGGGCGGCATCGTGACCTCCGAGATGGTGGCGTCGATGGCCGAATACCCCATCGTCTTCGCCATGGCCAATCCCGATCCGGAGATTGGGTACGAGGAGGTCAAGGCCGTCCGTCCCGACGCCATCGTCGCGACCGGGCGGAGCGACTTTCCGAATCAGGTGAACAACGTCCTCGGGTTCCCGTTCATCTTCCGAGGGGCCCTGGACGTACGCGCCCGAGGCATCAGCGAAGAGATGAAGGTCGCCGCCACGCACGCCCTCGCCGCGCTCGCCAAAGAGGACGTCCCCGACGCGGTCCGGCGGGCCTACGGAGGCCAAGACCTTGCCTTCGGACCGAACTACATCCTCCCCAAGCCGTTCGATGAGCGGGTTCTGCTTCGTGTGGCGCCCGCGGTTGCCCAGGCGGCCATGGAGGGTGGCATGGCGCGAGAGGAGGTTGAGATGACCGCCTATCGCGAGGAGCTTCGCAGCCGGCTTGGGAAGGCCATGGAGATGATGACGGTCATCTTCAACAAGGCACGGAGCGATCCGAAGCGGATCGTGTTCCCCGAGGGAACCCACGCCAAAATCCTTCGGGCCTGCCAGATCCTCGCCCGGGAGGGGCTCACGGCCCCGATCTTGCTGGGGAATCCCAAGCGTGTCGCCGAGGAGATGAAGCGATTGCGTCTGGACTTCGAGGCTGAGATCATCGATCCGGTGTCCTCCGATCTTCTTGGCGGGTACACGGCGGAGCTCTACGAGCTGCGTCGCCGCAAGGGGGCGACCCAGAGGGAGGCCGAGGAGATGCTTCGCAACCCGAACTACTTCGGGGCCATGATGGTCCGATCGGGGGCCGCGGATGGGTTCATCAGCGGACTCACGAGCCACTATCCGGATGCCCTGCGCCCGGCCCTCCAGGTTCTGGGCACGAAGGAGGGTGCACACAAAGTCGTCGGCCTCTACATGATTACCCTGAAGGACCGCGTCCTCTTCTTCGCCGACGCGACCGTGAACATCGAACCCACCTCGGAGGACCTGGCAGAGATCGCACTCGCGGCCGCAGACGTGGCGCGACGCTTCGAGGTCTACCCCCGCGTCGCCATGCTCAGCTTCTCCAACTTCGGGAGCACGCGGCACCCGCTGACGGACAAGGTCCGGCGAGCCGTCGCGTTGGTCCGCGAGCGAGCGCCGGAGCTCGAAGTGGATGGCGAGATGCAGGCGGACACCGCAGTGGTCTCCGAAATCCTCGAAACGACGTACCCCTTTACGCGTCTGGAGGGTCCGGCCAACGTGCTGATTTTCCCCGATCTCGAAGCCGCTAACGTGGCCTACAAGCTCATGCAGCGACTCGCGGACGCGGAGGCCACGGGACCCATCCTGGAAGGAATCGGGGGGGCGGTGCACATCCTCCAACGGGGCGACGACGTGAAGGACGTCGTGAACATGGGCGCCATCGCGGTGGTCGGGGCTCAGGAAGCGGAAGAAAGCTGAGATCGGACCCGTCTCGTTATCACGCGAAATACTGCCGTCTCAATCCTTAAGTACGCACTTCCAGAGAGTCGGAGGACCGTAACTCGCGCTTCCCAGTGCACGGACTGGTTGCATGGCGAAGAAGAGGGCCTCCCCATCCAAGCAGAGCAACAAGAGCGGCAGGAAGACCGCGAAGAAAGGGTCGATCCGAGTCACGAAGGCCCAGGCGGAGCGCATGGCGCTCCTCCAGCTCCGAATCGGTCGGGCTTCCCACCTTTACAGCATGGCGGCGGCCTTCGCCCTGGCCGCGAGCGGCGTGCTCCTCCTGTTAACGCAACCCGGCCGACTCCTCGAGGACCTTCCGATTGACACCCGAATGGTCCTCCCCTGGCTCATGCCCATCGTAGCGGGCGCCCTCATCGCCGCCTCCGCGCTCTACCTGAAATGGAGGCCCTACGCCAGCGCGCGGTCCAGCCATCACTTCGTGCTGACGGTGGTGGCCCTCCTCGTCGCCATCGCCACGTTCCTCCTCCTGACCCTTCAGAACCTCCAGGGATTCAACCCGCAGAGCCTGGTCTGGGTATACCCCAGTGCCCTCGCCGGAATCTCCCTGACCCTCATCTCCTTGGCCCTCACGTGGAGGGGATGGGGGCGGCGGAAGATCCTCAGCATCCTGGCGGCCGCCTTCCCGATGGCCCTCATGGTCTACGGGTTCAACCCCATCTTCTCGACCGGCATCCCGCCGGACCTCCTCATCCTTACCTTCATGGGCAGTGCCGTGGCGGTCCAGTTCAGCGGCTCGATGCTCCACATCTCGGCCACCTCAAATCGGGTCCAACGGCGCGAGATGATTCGCGTGACGAACGACCGGCTCCAGCTCCTCAGCAAGGAGCTCAAGTCCCAGAAGAAGTCCGGAGACTACAAGGCGAAGGCCCTGCGGGCGAAGGAGGCGGACCTGGAGGTCAACGAGAAGGCCCTGAAACAGCGGCTGCGTTCGGTGGACGAGGGACGCAAGGAGCTCGAATCCCTCCAGGCGAAGGTCAGTGAGAGCACAGCCGAGCTTCGCCAGCTGAAGAAGCAGATCGGCTCGCGGGAGGCCGATGTGGCCACTCGAGAACAGAAGCTCGGTCTCGGCGAGAAGGAGGTGGCCTCCCGAGAAGCCGAGGTGAAGAAGACGCTCAAGCGCCTCTCCAAGCAGGAGACTCAAGTGTCTCGCCAAGAGCAGAAGGTAGAGGCCGAGCTCGCGGGGTTACGCGATCGCACGCAGGAGCTGGCCGACCAGGAGAAGGAGCTCCGCGAGGCGGAACGTGCCCAACGGAACCTGAAAGGCGAGGTGGACGCCGCCCGGAAGGGGCTGATGGAGCGGGAGAGCGAGCTTCGCCTGAAGGAGAGCGCCCTCGAAATGAAGGGGGGCGGGGAGGGACTGGCGGCACGGAAGGTCAGCATTCCGAAGCAGCTCAAGCGTCTGGAGGCGCGTCTCCTCGAGAAGGAGAAGGAATTGAGTCAACGGGAGCTCCAGGTGAAGCGGAGCACCCATGACCTCGAGGCCGCTGTCAAGCGGTCGGAGGAACGCGCCAAGAAGGCGGAGCGGCAGATCGAAAAGATGGCGAGTCAGGGGAAGGACCTGTCCGCGCGAGACAAGGAGCTGGCGCACCGGGAGGGCGCGTTGCGCCAACGAGAGAACGACCTGGAGAGGGAGAAGAGCGTCCTGGAGTCCTCCCTCGCGAGCGCGAGAGAGAAGGAGGGGAGGTACGAACAACTCTTCAAGGAGGCCCGATCCCAGGCCTCCTCGGCACGCCATACGGAGCAGGAAGTCCAAGATGCGTTGGCGGCCGCCCAGGCCCGCGAGGCCAAGGTGGATAAGATGAGGGCCTCCCTCGAGGAGGAACGCGAGGAGATCAACGCGAAACTCCAGACTGTGCTTCGCAAGGAGAAGGAGGTCGAGGCGCGGGAGTCGGAGACCAAGTTGCGCATCCTCGAGGCGAAGAAGAAGATCAAGGACATGCCGATCTCGGGCGACGCCCGTGCGGTCGCGGAACGGGAGAAGGCGCTGGAGCTTCGGGAACGGCGCCTCGAGGCGAAGCAGCGAGAGATCAAGAGCCGCCTGTACGATAAGGCGAAGGCGCTGGAGGAGAAGGAGCACGCCATCAAGAAGGGCCTAACGATCGTCGAGGCCGACGAGGCGGAGGAACCAAAGGGACCGGCGGCCCTCGACGGGGAACGAACCAGCTCGGGCATCCCCAGGCTCAACGACCTGATGATGGGGGGCATCCCGACCGGTTCGCAGATCCTCTACGTCGGGCCCGCCTTCGTGGGCAAGGAGGTCGCGATCCTGAACTTCATCGCGGAGGGCCTCCGGAACGGGGTGCCTTGCGTGGTGATCACGACCTCACGGCCTCCGAACGAGGTGGCGAAGGACATGGGCCCCATCCTGCCCTCCTTCATGGAGTACGAGCAGCTGGGACTCATTCGGTGGATTGACGGCTCCACCCCCTTGGCCAATCCCAAGAAGAAGACGCCGATCGTGGAGGGCAACACTTACGTCGTCGCCGGGGCGGGGGACTACGAGGGTATCCTCGGCGCCATGAACCAGATCGTGGAGGAGCTGAGCCAGGAGGAACACCCCTTCTTCAAGCTGGCCTACATGACCCTCTCCACGTCCCTGATGCAAGGGAGCGAGAGGGAGGGGATGGGCTACGTGCAACGCTTCGTGAACGGGATGCGCGAGATCGACTCCGTCGGCATCTACGCGGTGGAGGGCGGGATGCACGAGAAGCAACAGATTGAGGCCCTGGAGCATCAGATGGATGGGGCCATCCACTTCCGTCAGGAACGGCAGAAGAGTCAGCTGCAGGTCGCCGGCATCGCGGACGCGCAGACCCGGGATTGGGTGGAATACAGGCACGACAACCGAACCCTCCGGCTCGGCGCGTTCCAGCTCGAACGCATCCGGTGACGGGAGTGTTCCATCCCGCGATCTCACCTCTTCCAGCCTCGAAGAGTATTTAATCGGACTGGAACTTCATCTTCCTGGGGAACAGTGGCGCAGGTACTGATCAGCGACATGACGAAGAGGTTCGGCGACGTCGTCGCGGTCGACCAGCTGAACCTGGACATCCAGGACAAAGAATTCATCGTCCTACTGGGCCCGTCGGGTTGCGGGAAGACGACCTCGCTTCGTTGCATCGCCGGATTGGAGAACCCCGAGGAAGGTGAGATCCGGATCGGCGACCGGGTGGTGAACAACCTCGAGCCCAAGGATCGGGACGTCGCCATGGTGTTTCAGAACTACGCCCTGTACCCCCACATGACCGTCGCGCAGAACATGGCCTTCCCGCTGCAGAACTTCAACACCCCTCCTGCCGAGATCAACAAGCGAATTCTCGAAACCTCCGAGTTGCTGGAGATCAAGCCCCTGCTTCACCGGAAACCCACGGCTCTGAGCGGGGGTCAGATGCAACGGGTAGCCCTGGGGCGGGCCATCGTCCGCCATCCAAAGGTCTTCCTGATGGACGAGCCCTTGAGCAACCTGGACGCCAAGTTGCGGGTCCACATGCGCGCGGAACTCAAGAGGCTCCAGAAGGACCTCGGGGTGACGACGATCTATGTCACCCACGACCAGATCGAGGCGATGACGATGGGGGATCGAATCGCCATCATGGAGGATGGCGTGCTCCAGCAATTCGCGCCCCCGGACCAAGTCTACGACCATCCGTCGAATCGCTTCGTGGCGGGTTTTGTGGGCACGCCCCCGATGAACTTCTTCGAAGGCTCGCTAACCAGGGACGGCGTCATCAACGCCGGAGGGTTCCAGTACACGCTCTCGCCGGACCTCGTCGAGGCCGCAGGGAAGTCGTCCTCGGCGGAAATCACCATGGGCATTCGTCCCCAGGATGTTCGCGTTCACACGAGCCCCGGGGAGGACGGGTTCATCGGAACCGAGCTCTATACGACCGAACCATTGGGCGAGGTGGTCATTGTGACACTTCAGGTCGGGGAGAACCTGGTCAAGGCCTCGGTCTCGGCCGACTTCAGGGCGACCCAGGAGGAGTACTGGATGGAACTCCCCCCCGAGAGGGTCTACCTCTTCGACGGGAAGGACGGGAAGACCCTCACCTAGCTCTTCCGCAGGCGCTTATCCCTTGACCGTCCAGCCAATCATCCCTCGGATGTAGTACTTCTGCAGCAGGGTGTAGACGAGAATCGGGACGAGCATGACCAGGAGTACCGCAGCCGTGAGGGCACCCCAATCTCGGTGATACGCCCCAATCGCCACTCGGGGGACAATTTGCGTCGCCACGAACTGTGACGTGTCCTGGACGAGAATCTGGGCAAAGAAGAAGTCGCTCCAGACCCACATGAACTGGAGAACGATCAGGGACGCGAGGGCGGGCAATGCCATGGGGAGGACCACCCGGAAGAAGACGCGGAGGTCCCCTGCCCCGTCCACTCGTGCCGCCTCCTCGATCTCCACGGGGAGCTGGCCGAAGAAGTTCCGCATGAACAGAATGATCCAGGGAAGGCCCCAAGCTGCGTGTAGGATGATGAGGCCCAGTAGATTGTTCACCAGGTTGATGTCATCCATCAGACCGAAGATGGGGATGGCGACCATCATCTGCGGTACCGCCATGAGCAGGACGATGAAGAGGAAGAGATAGTCTCGAATCGGCAGGCTGAACCGGGCAAAGCCATACCCGGCGAGAGAACCGACAATAACGGGGATGGCCGTGGCCGGAATCACCACGAGGAAGGAGTTCCCCATCGCAGGGAGCATGGGGAAAATCTCGTTCGTCAGGACCAGGACGAAGTTGTCCAAGGTCACGGTGAAGGGACTGAGGCTCCACCAGCCGGCCCGGGCAATCTCCGCCGTGGGCCGGATGGAGCTCATGAGGACGCCCAGAAACGGGATGAACCAGATCACCCCGGCTCCCCAGGCGAGCACGTGCACCACGATGGTCCGAGGGTGTATCTTCATCGTCGAGACAGCCTCCGGAGGAGCCACACCGTGGCCACGAGAGTAAGCACGGTGAGGAGCGTGGCGACGGTCGCCGCGACCTCGGTCCGCCCGTCCCGGAACTCGTAGCGGAACATCTGGAGCGCCAGGACATCTGCCGAGCCTCCCACCCCGCCCGCCGCATTCGTGGCCGCGATGACGATATCG
The DNA here is from genome assembly GCA_046759265.1 of Thermoplasmata archaeon. Classification (GTDB taxonomy): domain Archaea; phylum Thermoplasmatota; class Thermoplasmata; order RBG-16-68-12; family JAJISG01; genus JAJISK01. The sequence goes on along the minus strand of JBHIBW010000004.1, from coordinate 12,951 downwards.
AAGAGCTTGAGTTCCCAGAGGATCGTCATCGTCACCACGACGAGCGTGATGGGTTTGAGCAGCGGGAACGTGATCTTCCAGAACGTCCGGAACGTACTCGCGCCGTCAATCCGAGCGGCCTCGAAGTAATCGCGGGGGATGGTGGTGAGGCCCGCGGAGTAGATGATCATGCTGAATCCCAGCCACATCCAGACCGAGCCGAATATGAGGCCGTAGAGCAGCGTGGTCGGCTGTGCCATCCAGCTCCCGCTCAGGCTCACAATCCCAAGAGCGCCGAAGATCTGCGGGATGATGCCGACGCCCTCCTCGAAGAGGTATCGGAGGATGACACCTCCCACGATCATGGGAGTCACCATCCCCAGGAAGATCGAGGCTTTCACGATGGAAGCTCCCCTGGTCTGCCGGAGCAGAATCGCGAGAAAGAGGCCTCCGAAGAGGGTCATAGGGAGATGGATGGCAATCCAGATGGCATTGTGAACCAGGCTTCCGTAGGGTGGAGGTTTTGGAAGACCTCCGAGGTTGATGGTATCAGTGCTCGTCAGGACGGTCCCGTAATTGTCAAGATTGGGTGCCGACCTTCCGGCCATCACGACGGTCCAGGTATCACCCAGAAGGGTGTTGGTCGCGAGGGCGAAGCCCCCAAACAGGACCGTCCTCTGGACTCCCTCGTCGTACGCCATGGCGTGCCCCTGCCGACGGGGAGGTACGGTGGGGGGTTCCACCTCCTGCCAATTCCGGGAAGCGGAATCGTAGACCCAGGTCTCCCCCGCCGCCCGACCGGCGAAGAGGATGACCAAATCCCTGCCGACGTCGTAGGCCATGGCGTGACCGAATCGCTGCGATGGGGAGGAGCGTGGGATCACCTGCGTCCAGTTGTTGCCGTTGAGGTCGTACTCCCAGGTATCCCCTCGACTCGAGCCATCCTCCTTCCCCCCGAAGAGGACCACGAGATCCAGACGCGAGTGATACGCCATGGCGTGCTCCCGCCGTCCCGCGGGACCTCCGTCTGAAGGCATCAACGTCCACGAGTTGGCATTGAAGTCGTAGGTCCAGGTCTGACTCGAGGTCGCCCCCGTCGTGGAAAGGATGCCTCCGAAGAGAACAAGCCGATCGGACTCGGAGTCGTAAACCATCGCGTGGCCGCTAAGGGGGGGCGGGCTCATTGTGGGTGCCAGAAGTGACCACGAACCCGCGTTTGCGTCGAACCCCCAGGTGTCGTCATACGTCTCGTTCCCCGATCTGCCCCCGAAGAGGACGGAACGATCGGATTCCGCATCGTAGGCGAGGGCCGACCCGCCTCGAGGGCTCGGCGCAGTGCCGGGGCTCGCCTGGCTCCATTCCTTGGACTGAGCATCGTAAGCCCACGTCTCGTCGCTGGCCACCGAGTCGTCGTTCGGATCAAGAAACCCACCGAAGAGAATCAGCCGTCCCGCCGCCGAGTCGTAGGTCACGGCATGCCCCGACCGGGCCTCTGGGACGATCCCGTCGGGATTCTCTTCCCAGGTGCCGACAATCGTGGCCTCGGGCACGAAACTCAAGGTCAACGTGGCGAAAATCGGGTAGGCGATTAATATGATGATAAAGACAGCTGCGGGAATGAAGAAGATCAAACGGCTGGCGATGCGCTTGCTCCGCGGACTTGCCTCACGCCGAGGTGCACCCTGCTCCCCCTCGATCCCGCCAGGTGGGGGAAGGGCTAGCAGCCTAGATAGCCATCTCATCGCGACTCCCGGAATGGGAAGGAAAAGGGGGAGAAGCCCCGTCCGGAGACGGGACTTCCCTCCGACTCGTTCGGCTTAGCGGGCGCCTTCGATGGTCAGCAAGAGCGCGTCGAGGTCGAGGAACGGGTCCGCCCACAGCAGCTGCAGCTGCGACCAGAACGTACTCTGGAAGTCTCCCGCAAGGGAGTCGTCTAGGTCAGCGAGGGGCTGCTTCCCGGCGATCAGGTCCCCGCTGAAGGTCGGGGGCGCAACCGAGTCATCCGCGTTGAGGTTTGTGGCGAAGTGTCCGCCCTGTTCGATCTGCTTCTCCTGGCCCGCCGGACTGATGAGGTACTCGAGGAACGCCTGCGCCTCGGCTGGCTTCGTCGTGTAGGTTGGGATGAAGAAGAAGTCTGCGGACATCTGAACCCCTTGGTCGGCGAGGGCGACGCCGCCAGGCAGGTTCATGGTTCGCATGTCATCCTGGTCCTCAGTCTGAGACATCGTCGGGAGCCAGCTCCCCATCATGTAGAGCGCGTTGTTGGCGTCGCTGAGGTCCTGCACTCCCTGGGTCCACTCCACAGCCGTGTCCCAGTACCCCGCCTGCAGGAGGGGGACCAGATAGTCCGTGAAGACCGCCTTGACGTCTGCGTCTGTGAATGCCGCCGCCCCACTGATGAGGTCCTTGTGCATCTGGGCCCCGCCGTATGTGGCGATGAAGGCCTCAACCACGCCGGTGAGGGGCCAACCGACTCCATTCCCGCTCACGATGGGGACCGTCCCGTCGGCCATGATGTCGCCGAGCATGGTCTCGAATTCAGCGAAGGTTGAAGGGTTCTTGTCCCATCCGTTCGTCGTAAAGACGGAGTCCCGGTACCAGAGTCCCCATACCTTCGCCGTAAACGCGGCTCCGTAGAACACCTCCCCGACCTTCACGGGGTCCAGCATTGTGGGGATGTAGTCGGACTCAGTAATGAAACTCGACACATCCATGGCGTGGCCATCTTGCCCGAAGTCAGTTATGAAACCTCCGGGCATGAAGATGACATCCGCGGGCGTCCGCCCGGCCGCAAACTGGCTCGGAAGGATGGGCTGCAGATCCTCTTGCCTGAACGTTCGATCCGTGACTTGGATCCCGGTGCGGTCTGTGAAGTCATCGATCACCGGAAGGAACAGGTCCCGTTCCGATCCAGCCCAGGGATGGTACACCACGATTGACGCCGGGCCAGTGGGCGCCGGAAACGCAAAGAACATCACTGAGGCCGTGACCGCGTTGGTCACAACCAGAAGGATGACTAGTACTGCGACCTGCGTTCCAGTCCAGCCGGCTCTCTCCGGCATTGGTCCCATTTCTTCTGCCATTTCTTATACACCTCTATCCTGCAATCGTTTCCCCTGGCGAGAAAATGGCAAGACTGCTCAGGATTACTCTGAGACTCCACGTCCCCGCTAAGTCAGGGAAGAATGGAGGTTATAAAAGTGTTTCCCCAGACCATTTCCACGGTGCGTTGTGCACCCCTTCGGGCCCCTGCTGGTCACCTTGTCCCCACGGCCCCGTCTCATTCCCGATACCGAGAACGACAATCCTTTAAGGTCCGGTCCGGACGCCGAGGGGTTGAGAGTCATCCCGCAGACCCCGGAGGGCCCCAACCCGCCTCGGGTGGGCGTCAAGCTCTGCTTGGTGGGCGACCCGACGGTCGGGAAGACGTGCCTCGCGACCCGGTATGTTTTCAGGAGACATGTTCGGCGGTACCAACAGACCTACCGGGCTCGGATCTACCGAAAGCGGCTTCGGGCTGACTTCGGGGACGGCGGGCAAGGTATGCTCGTGGACCTGGAACTTTGGGATGCACCTGGGAATCCAACGCTTTTCTCCGTGCTCCACGACGTCTACTTTCATCGGGCGGATGGGGTCCTCATTGCATGTGACGGGACGCGTCCCCAGTCGATGCGAAACGTCCCGTTCTGGATCAAGGTGGCTCGCCACGCGGTCTCGAAAGCCGATACGCGGATCCTCGTGAATAAGGCCGATCGGCTGCGTGGAAGGCAGCCCCTGGGGAGCATGCCGCAGATGGCACGCAGCCTCAACGCGCCATGGGCCCTCGTGAGCGCCGCCACCGGACAGAACGTGGATGGGGCGTTCACGGGCCTGATCGGGGAGGCGTTGCTCCGCCGCTGGCCCGCAGCCTACCGAGGCACTGCCGGGCCCGCGACGCCGGCCCCCTCATGGGACCAGAACCAGAGGCCGAATCCGTACGGGCACCCGGCGCCGCTCATTCCACGCTGAGGTAGATCGGCGGGTTCACGGGCGTCAGCAGCGCCTTCTCCACCCCCTCCCTCTCCTTCCCGGCGAGCACGACCGTTGCCAGTCGACGGAGGCCGGCGTGGAACGCGTCGGTGTTGAGATCGTACTGGATGGCCATGTGTGCGTACGGCCCCACCTCGCCCCGCCGCCGAAGAAATTCGGTGAAGTTCTTGTGACTCGCCGGGAAGGGCCGCATCACGTAGGTCAACTCGCTCGTGAGCATCCCGGACATGAGAAACCCATTCCAGCGAAACTTCTCCTCGTCATTGAAGTACGAGTCCACCCGGCCTCCGAATTCCACCGTCCGGGTGGGGTTGAGGAACGAGCTCAAGGAGACCACGTTGGCGAGGACCTCCTCCCAGTTGTATCCGTCGGGGCCCGTCATGTCCTTCAGGGATGCCTCGTACGGACCCTCCTGGTACGGGGCGTAGTAGGCGGTGCCATCTTCCACCTCCTGTTGCGCCGCGAAGGCGTCCGTGCTCGCGTGAAGGGAGAGGTGGTTGAACACGATGTCGTACGCCATGTTGAAGGCCACCTCCTGTTCCTTCTCATCCGGAACCCGTTCCTCCAACTCCAGGAAGCCCAGGCGAAGGACACGGAGAACCTCCTGGGCGAAGCCCACGAGGGGCCGGCCCTGCAGGTAGATCCCCCAGCCGGCCGGGGCGAGGCGGAAGGAGCGGTAGTGGCCGAACGCCTCCGCGCCACCGGCCTGCATCCGTTTGCGGACAGGAGCCGGATCACGCCAAAGATCCTCCGCGCCAATCGCCTCCAACGCCTCCTCCCAGTCGCCGACTGCACGGGCGTCCACGACCGCGGGCTCCCCCAGGCCAGGCACCCGAATTCGGTCCTCCGGGCACAGCTCCGGATGCTCCTCGCGGAAGGACCCTAAATCGACCATGTCGAACGTTCCAAATCCCTGGCCTCCTTAAGCCTTCCCGGTCGCGGCGGCTCAAGGCTCACCCGTCAAATGTCTCGAGCGACGGCTGACGGGACCGCTGTGTGAGACGCTCCAGGACCTGGGCTACCCGCTCCCGGGCGAAATCCTTCTCGTCGCACAGGAAGGCCACCACACCCTCCGAGTCCACCGGTCCTTGGCGAACGTCGTACTCCACCTCGACCGGCGGATCGAGGAAGAGGGTGCGGATCTCGTCGTAGTCCGAGGGAAGCGCGGCCGTGATCTCGGGGGGCATGTCCTCGATGCGCCCATGATCGCGCACCAACGACAGTGCAGTCTTCGGTCCGACCCCGTGGACGCCCGGGTTGTAGTCCGTTCCCACGAGGAGGGCCAGGTCGATGAGCTGGGGACGGGTCAGGTCGAGCTTCCCAAGGACGGAATCGGCCTCGAGCAGCTCCGGCTCAAGGGGCCGCGTGGTTCGTCGGCTCGGGAGGAACTCGCGCCCAGAAATTGTGAGGTAGCGGAGAAGGCGCGGGGTCCCGTAGAGCAAGGCGTCGTAGTCCCGAGTGGAGGTCGCCCAGACGTCTCCTTGGGAACAGAGATGGGCGGCCTGCGCCTCGCCCTCGCTCGGCGCCTGGATCCAGGGAATGCCGAGGAGGGTGAGCAGTCGTTGGGCGTCCGCGATCATCGCCCGCGTGAGCCGGGTCGAGGTCACGGCCTTCGACCACGCCGCCGCGTAGTCCTCCCGCGCCACGGCCTCCTTGTACTCCTCCTCGGCCTTCTCCCGGGCCTGGCGGCGATGCCGAAGCTCGGCCCGCTTCCGCTCCGAGGGTCGACCGTCGAACACGAAGGCCAACTCCATGGTGTAGTCGGAGATCAGCCGGGTCGTGCGATAGAAGAGACCGACGAGGTGGGACGTGACCTGCCCCTCCCGATCGGTGAGATGGGTCCCGTCGGGTCGACGGATGAGGGCCAAGAACTGATACAGGACGTTGTTGCCGTCCACGGCGAAGCTACGGCCTCGCAAGTCGTCCAAGCGAAGAATCTTGGGTTGAAGTACGGGTCTGAGGTTGACGCCCATGGGCGACGGAAGGAGGGCGGACCGGTCTCTTAATCGTTGACCCTGTGCCTAGCCGTGATAGGCGACTCGGCTGCCCGGACCTCCCTCGTCCTCCTCTTCGAGGTGGCTGCGGTTCATTACCTGGGCCTTCGCGACCTCCCGCTTCGCGGCCGCCCGCAGGTCCTCCATGGTAACGATCCGGCGAATGCCATCGCGACGGGCGGCGTAGCGCATCGCCTGCCGAATGACGTTGAGGATGTGGCCTCCGGAGAGGCGATGCCTGCGGGCGAGCTCGCGGAAGTCCACGTCGCCACTCAGGGGGGTCAGACGCGGCATGAGCTTCCGATAGATCTCCTCCCGCATCTCGGCGTCGGGCATGTCGAACTCCACGGGGATGTCGATCCGGCGGTCGAGGGCGCGATCCAGCACCTGGGTCAGGTTCGTCGCCAGGATGACCATGCCAGGGAAGTCCTCCAACCGGCTGAGAAGCACGTTGACGTCCCGGTTCGCCCACGGGGCCGCGGTCTGAGCCCTGCGATGGAACACGGCATCGGCCTCGTCGAAGAAGAGCACCGCGTCCTCGCTCCAGGCGTTGTGGAAGACCCGTTCGATGTTCTTCTCCGTCTCGCCCACCCACATGTTCTCGAGGTGGGCGTAGTTCACGACCATGAGGGGTTTCCCCATCGCGTGGGCCAGGGCCTCCGCCGTCATGGTCTTCCCCGTCCCTGGAGGGCCCGCGAAGAGGAGGGACAGCCCCTTCCGCTTCCGCACCACCTCCGAGAGTCCCCAAGACTCGAAGATGAGCCACTTGTGCCGGAGTTCCGTCAGCGCGTCTTCGATGGCTTCCCTCGTCTGGAAGGTGAGGACGACGTCGTCCAGTGTGAAGCGGGGCTCCAGGATCTGGTAGAGTTCGGTGCCCTTCGGCTCCTCCTCAGACGGTTCGAAGAGTTCCTCCTCCTGGGCTGCCTCCTCGGTCTCGTACACGCTCACCCCAGCTCGGATGAGACGCCGCAAGGCGTCCAGGTCCTCTCCCGGGATGTGCTCGCACCCCTCTGAAATGCGCCCGCAAGTCGGACACCTCACGAAGAGTTCGCGGTCTTCTTCCTCCTCACCCACGATTTGCCCCGCCTGAGTCCCCCTCTCGACGGTCCCGTTTTCTCTATCCGAGCGCGCGTATATAATAGCGATGAGTAGACCGAGAGCCGGACTCGGACGCCGGAAAAAAGGTTAAAGAGAGAAGCCTATGGCGCGCTGAGGCCAGGGACGGGGTGGGGACGGGTGGAACGTTACTACGCGACCCAGAGAGAGGTCGATCGGGCGTGGGAGATCCTTCGATCGACGGGCGCCCTTAAGGAGGGGCACTTTCAGCTCCCGCGAACTGAGTTGCACTACAAGCGTTTCTTCCAGGTCCCCTTGGCCTTGCAGAACTCCCGCGACGCCAAGATCCTCTGCGTGGCCCTCGGGCGGGTCCTACGGCGGTCCGGCATCCTCTACCGCCTGGAGAAGCACAAGCGGTTCACGGTCATCGCGCCGATGGACGCCGGCATCCCCGTCGCGTTCTGGATGGGCGAACACCTCGACGCCGACCGGATCCTCTGGGCGAACCGGACGGAGAACGGGTGGGGATTTCGTCCCTTCATCGAGATCGACGAGGACGACCAGGTCATCATCGTGGACGACGCCATCCTGACGGGGGGAACCCTCGCCTCGGTGGCCGAGTACATTCGCTCCAAGGGCTCCAGCGTGATTGCCATCGCCACCCTCGTCGACCGCCGGGAGAAGCGGGATGACTTCAGGGGGAGCCCGAGCTACTGCCTCATCCACGAGAAGGGCGGCAAGCACATGCCCAAGACGTGCCCGATGTGTGAGGAAGGCGTCGAACTCGTCGAACTCCAACCCCAGGCCTAGGGCCAACCCTTCACGCCGGACTCGTGATTCGTCATTCGTTCCAGGATGAACAGCGTGACCTGGTTACCGGGGCCTCAAGGGTGACCGGACGGGCAACTGCACTCCGCTTGCCGGCAGACGACCACGACGTCGTCGTGATGTACGACGACCAGGAGGATGCGGACTCGAGTCCTAGAACCACGATCGTCCCAGGAAGTCAGCCGGCGTGGACGCGGCGGGTATGTTACGCGCCGACCTTCTTGCGGCCGACAAAGATCCAGTAGAGGAGGCTAATGAAGAACCCGAAGAACCCGACGCCAATGAGCACAAAGCTTGTTGTAGTTACTAGGAAGAACGTGTCAATATCAGTGACGGTAAAGGGGATCGTGAAGAATACGACAAGCCCAACAATCCAGAGAATCGCAAATATGATAACGAGCCACTTCGAAGCAGCCATCTCTTCCTCCCTCCCGTGCGCTGGATTGGCGGTTTAGTACTTAACATGTGTGATGGCACCCAGACACCCGCATGGTGTCGGGGCGCCCCCTCCTGAGTATCCTCTGGTCAAGCTCCAGCAAATCATCCCTCAAGCGAGAGATGGCCGCGGCCCAGACTCATGGAAGCGGGAGGTTGGACCGCCGCCATCTCTTCCCTGGATAGGGAGGTTCCGTGATAAGCTTTCTCATGCAGCCGCTGTCGCGACCGGAAGACACCGCAAGTGCTATCCCCTTGCCATCACATGCCGCACCGGGGTGGCGAGGTGAAGGAATGAAATTGAGTAAAACGGAGTTTGTGTGCCCCATGTGTGGTCAGGACTTCAAGGGAGGCGATACCGACCTGGCACGCCTTCATCTGCAGATGCATCAGATCGAACTTCTGATGAAACTCGCGTCCGAGGAAGGCCGGACCGGACCGTTCAGCCCTTCAGGACGTTGACGCAGCGTCGTGAGGGCGTATGAACAGGATTGAGGGCCCGGAAGACCGGTAGACCCGAATCGACGTACTCCCCTCGGGCGAGTCGGGGGCTTCCCGAGGAAGCGGCCCCCTGATCTCTTATCTCGCTCCCGAGGAGGCCCGCGACGTGACCGGGGCGACCCTCCACCTGAACGGCAGATGCCTCATCGAGGAGCCAGATCCTCCCGGCGCCACCTGTCCTCAAAGAGCTTGAGGTCCGCCAGGACCGAAATGGCCTCCTTGCGCGGGAGGGCGAGCAGAACCGCCGCGACGTGCTTGCACAGCGGTCCCATCGGGATGTTCTTGAGCCAATCGGGGCAGTCGTGCTGAAGGACCCGCCCATCCGGATCGATGACCACGGTGTACTCCCTGACCCCGGCCTCGACCCGGCCCTGGTCCCGGTCCACCTCCACGTCCCCCAACAGGCCCTGTGCCCTCTCCAGCCGAGGTTTCGTCGTGAGACCCGCGAGCAGTTCCGTGGGCGACGGTTCGTGAGCCTTCCCTCCGAAGTCGTCCAGCTTGGTCGTCTTCACTCGACCGTGCCGTGCCCGGAGGACACCCCGGCGGTAGTCCCGCATTCGGCGCAAGGTCCGATTCTGGTCCGGGGTCAGGACGCCCATCATCTCCAGCACCTCCAGGGCGTTCTCCGGCGCGTAGCCGTGGAAGTGGTTGTTGAAGTAACCGTACAGGGTGTCGACCGTCTGAGCCGTGTCCTCCAGTTGGGGAATCCACGGCTCCAGCTCTTGGGGCTCGTAACGGTAGTTGTACCAGGGGTCGGAGCCGTGACCGTGCCACCGGAAGTAGCCGATGGAGGAGGTCACGTGAACCTCCGGGGGGAGCAGGGGTTCGTCCACGACCGTGTACGCCACGCCGAACTCCCGCAGGAGGTCGAAGGCCCCGGGAACCATCCAGCTCTCATTCCGGAACTCGATGGCGAAGGGGAACGACTCGGGGAGGACCTCAAAGAAGGACCGGGTTCGATTCTCGTAGAAACGAAGGCGCGGTGGGAGCTGAAGAAGGAGCGCCCCCAGCTTGCCGGCCTCCAGGAGGGGCGCCATGAGCTCGCAGTAATCCTGCACCTCGCGGCCGGCCCCCTTCTCGACCTGGAGGAGGCGATCGTGGGTCACCGTCTGGGGAACCTTCGCCGCGAAGGACATGCCTTCCGGGCTCCGGGTGGTCCAACCCATCACCATCCCGGGACTCGGCACTCGGTAGAATGTCGAGTTGATCTCCGCCGTGTCGAACACCGCCGCATAAGCTTGCAGCTTGCTGGCTGAACGCCGTTGATAGAAGGGGCCGATCCACTCCTCGTAGTCCCACCCGGACGTCCCCAGACGGATGTCACCCATCGGGTTGTCGAAGGTCGCAGGCTACTTGACCTTCACTCCACCCCCTGCCTCTTTAAGAGGCCGGGAAGGGATGGTCACGCGGGCCGAACGTTGGTCGACGAGATGCGCGTGGGGACTGGGGGTTGGGCCTACTTCCAGATTCCTGGCATGGACTCCCTCAAGGGCTACGCTCGCGCCTTCGATTACGTGGAGGTCAACAGCACCTTCTACCAGATGCCGCCCTTGGACATGGTCCGGTCTTGGCGGCATCGCGTCCCAGCACACTTCGCATTTACCGTCCGGTGCCATCGCGGGATCACCCACGCGCATGCCTTTGACCCCACCGACCGGGTCATCGATCAGATGGAGAAGATGGTCCAGATCGCCGCGGTGTTGCGTGCGGAGGCCCTGCATCTCCTCACCCCACCCGCCTTTCGGTTCGCGTCCGACGACGTGCGAAACCTCGAGCGATTGCTCGATTCGATCTCTCCGGACCGCGTCCCGCTGGCTCTCGAGGCGCGGGCCTACGGAGAGGAGCCTTTGCCATCCAGGCTGCTCCGGCTGATGGAGGACCGGGGGATTATTCACTCCGTCGACGTGTCGAAGGCCGACCCTCAGGTTGCCTCACCCGTCTTGTACACGCGCCTGTTCGGCAAGGGGTACCACACGGTCTACCAATTCTCCGACGAGGAGCTTCGCCAGATCTACGACAAGGCCGAAACGGGGGAGTATCGTCGGGCCTTGTTCACCTTCCATGGGGTCCGGATGTACGCCGACGCGGGGCGGTTCCTGAACCAGTTGGTGAAGCGGCTGCGGCCTTCGGCGCAGGCGCCGGGTCAACAGAAGTTGCGCTAGGGCCGGGCAAACCCACGGGGCGAGGTTGCGACCGAAGGTCTTTATGGCGCACAGGACTCGAAGAGGACGCTTGAAGATCGGCTCCAAGGACGGGTTAGATGTCCTCTACGATGAGGAAGCCGAGCTGATCCTGGCGGAGCGGGAGCGGATCTATGCCCGCCGCGGTCTCACATTGGAGGCGTTCAGGGGCACCGGCCTGGGCCGGAAACCCTTCCTTCCCTCGGGCCTGTGGCTGATCTACTACACGAACCATCGCGTCGTGGGGCTCCGGGATCCAGAGGGGACCGTCCCGGAGGACGAGGCCTATGCCGGGACCCTCCGGGCCATCGACCGAACCCAGTACCTTGGGCCTCGGGTCAAGGACCACATCCTGGAGTTCTTCGAGTTTCCCCTGCGGGACATCGGGAAGGTGAACAAGCGGAGTCGGAAGCACCTGCGGATGGTCGTCCAATCGAACGGCGACCGGTATGAGTTCCGCTTCAGACCGTGGGGCGCGGCGTGCCGTGCCTTCAGCGTCCTTATCAGCCAGAGGCAGCGGACCTGACGTTCTTATGTAGTCTCATTCGCTACATAGGATTCAAATAGACCCCCTTTCTACACGGGACTCAAGGGTCCAGAGCTAGGAGGCGGTGCCATGTCCTACGATATCCGCGAGATCAGCCTCGACAAGAAAGACCGCAAGGCCCGGAAGAAGGAAGAGAACTGGATGTACGACTCCGATCCGCGGGGCACGGGGAAGACCGTGGTCCAGCGGTACCAGGAGTCCCGCGACGTCAACGCGACGGTGACGATGCCGTCCAAGCTTCGGAAGGGCCTCCCTCGGCGCACGGGTTCTCTCTGTCCGGAGTGCGTGAAGATCATCCCGGCGGTCCTCTACGAGGAAGCCGGCGCTCTCGTCATGAAGAAGGAGTGCCAGGACCACGGGGAGTTCAAAGAGGTGTGCTGGTCCGACGTGGACATGTACCTCAAGGCCGAATCCTGGGCCTTCGACGGCGTCGGGATCCAGAACCCGGCCATCACGGACGCCACCGTCTGTCCATACGAGTGCGGGTTGTGCAACCTCCACTACAGCAACACGGCCCTCTGCAACATCGACCTCACGAACCGCTGCAACCTGAAGTGTCCCGTCTGCTTCGCCAACGCGAACGCGGCCGGCTACGTCTTCGAGCCCAGCTTCGAGCAGATCATCTACGAGTTTGCCGTCCTGCGGGCCCAGCGACCCATCCCGGTGAACGCGATCCAGTTCGCCGGCGGCGAGCCGACGATCTCGCCGGACTTCATGCGGTACGTGCAGGCGGCCCACGACATGGGGTTCGCGCAGATCCAGGTCGCCACAAACGGCATCCGGATCGCGACGGAGCCCGGGTTCATCGAGGACGCCACCCGGGCGGGCCTCAACACGGTCTACCTCCAGTTTGACGGGTTGAAGGAAGAGAACTACATCCTGGCCCGGGGCAAGCCGCTGCTCCAGATTAAAAAGAACGCCATCCAGCGCGTCCGTGAGATGCCTGAGCCGCGCCCGACCATCGCCCTCGTGCCCACCATGGTGGGCTCCTTCAACGAGGACCAGGTCGGCCCGATCATGGACTTCGCCATCGAGAACAGCGACGTGGTGAAGGGCGTGAACTATCAGCCCGTGAGCCTCACTGGGCGAATCCCCGACGAGGAGCGGGAGAAGCTCCGCTACACGCTGAGCGACCTGGCCCACGACTTCGCGGACCAGACCGGCTACGCGGAGGCGGACGACTGGTATCCGGTGCCCTTCGTGGCCCCGGTATCCGAGCTCGTGAGCATCCTGACGGACAGCCCGAAGACCTCTTTCACCTCCCACCCCGGTTGCGGCCTGGCGTCCTATCTCTTCCTGGAGAAGGGCAAGGACCCCATCCCGTTGACGCGCTTCGTCGACGTCGAGGGGTTGGTGGAGGACATGTGGGAGCTGTCCCAGCGGGCGAAGGACGCCAAGATCA
>JBHIBW010000003.1:0-26656 GCA_046759265.1 Thermoplasmata archaeon | reverse complement strand
CGGAGGTCACCAATCTCAGGTACCTGGGGGCCCTCGAGAATCTCTTCACCCACGAGGGCGAGTTCGGTCATGAGATCGTCCTCACGTACGAGGCGGACTTTGTGGACAAGGCGTTCTACGAGGCGGAGACCGTGCCCGCCCAAGAGGAGAACGGGATGAAATTCACCGCTTGCTGGAAGCCTCTAGAGGAGTTTCGCGAGGGAAAGGCACCCCTCTACCCGGACGGCCTTCTCCGTCTGCTCTTCCCGCGCCCGGAGGACCGTTCCGCAATGGACCCCTCGGCCACCTGAGCGCGGCGGCCTAGGAGCCGCGCCCTCCGAGAAGCCGCACGAGAAGGGCCTTCTGGACGTGAAGGCGGTTCTCGGCCTGATCCCAGACGAGAGATGCGGGTCCATCCAGGATCCCATCGGTCACCTCGAGGTCCCGGTGGGCCGGGAGGGGGTGCATGACGCGCGCATCGGGATTCGCCTGGTTGAGGAGCTCCGGGTTCACCTGATAGGGTCGAAAGACCTGCTCCCGCGCCTCTCGCTCCTCCTCCATGCCCATCGAGACCCACACGTCCGTGTACACGATGTCTGCGCCGGCGACGGCCTCGTTGGGGTCCCGGCCCAGCTTGACCCACGAGTCGCCCTCGGCGGCGGTCCTTTCAGCCTGGGCCAGGACGTCCGCGTCGGGCTCGTAGCCCGCGGGCGTCGCCACCGCCACGTTGATGCCCGTCAAGGCGCATCCGAGTAGGAGCGAGTTACACACGTTGTTCCCGTCGCCAACGTACGCGAGTCTGCGCCCCCGAGGCTCCCCCAGGGCCTCCCGGATGGTGAACAGGTCGGAGAGGATCTGCGCCGGATGTTCGAGGTCATCCAGCCCGTTGATGACGGGGACCGAGGCGGCCTCCGCAAGTCGAACGACGTCCTCGTGCCGGTATGCCCGGTACAGAATCGCGTCCACGAATCGGCTGAGGACGCGGGCCGTGTCTTCCAGGGTCTCCCCCCGGCCCAGTTGAAGGTCTTGCCGGTTGAGATAGAGGGCGGCCCCGTCGAGGTGGGCCATCCCGACCTCGAAGGAGATGCGCGACCGCGTGCTGGCCTTCTCGAAGATCATGGCCAGCGTCTTGCCACGAAGTAGGGGGTCCTGGCCACGCCCGGTCCGATCGGCCTTGAACTGGGCGCCCTCCACGAGGAGCTCCTCGAGCTCATCTGCGGCGTCCATGACGGAGACGAGTCCTTTCATGAGGGGTCCTCGTCTCATCCTCGGGACCGGCTTAAGGGTTCCCTCACACGAACCCTAAAGCCCCTCGGCCCCATCGCTCCCCGGATGGAAGCGCTGGAGGGCGAGCCGGATCCGGCCCGTGCCGCTCGCAAGCGACTGGGCATCATCGTAGGCGTGATTGGCCTCCTTCTCCTCTTCGGGGCGGCCGCCTCCCTGCGTTTCGTTCCCGAGTCCTGGCAGATCGTCATCCTCGGATTGATCGGCGTGGGAGCCGCCGATCTGGTCGTCGCCTACGTCCTCGTCCGTTGACCCCTCCAAAAGGGATTAAAACCACCTGGCAATTGAAGGCCCGTGGCCGGGATGGGGTAGTGGTTATCCTGGGGGACTGTGGATCCCCTGACCCGGGTTCAATGGGCCGCGACGGACGTCCGGCCTGAAAGTCTCGGTCCCGGCCCTCCTCTTTTTGGCCTTGAGACGCCGAGGTATGGCGTTGCCCGAGTTTCGAGCGAGTTACTCCCGCGTCGCCGCCCGCCGCTGGGGACCCTCGGCCAGTTCGACCAGCAGGGTGAGCGCGGCGGTGGCGAAGGCGGCCCACAGCAACGCCCCGCCGACGACGAGGACGAGGGACAAGAGCCAGAGTCCCCCGTCGGAGACGACGAGCACAAGGGCGGCCATGAAGAGACCGGCACCGGCGCCGAAGACCCAGCCGACGCTCCGGAGGATGCGAAATAGCGATTTGGCCTGCATGGGGGCCCACATGGCTCTGCCCATACATCGTTTTGCCTAGTCCGAACCGGAGGGAAAGCTTCTTAGCCGGCAACCCACGTGTGACCACCGTCCGGGAGACGAAAAATCCCGGACGACGAGGCGATGCGATGATCAAGCAGGCCGAAGAGCGTTATGAAGCGACCCAACTCGAGGACCGCGTCCGCGCCCTGTGGGAGGGGGAGGACGCGTACGCGAAGACCAAGGCGTCCCGCCAGGACGGAGAGAGGTTCTTCTTCGTCGACGGACCACCCTACACGACGGGTGGCGTCCACGTCGGCACGGCCCGGAATAAGATCATCAAGGACGTGGTGCTGCGCTGGCGCCGCATGCAGGGGTACCGCGTCTGGGACCAGCCGGGCTACGACATGCACGGCCTCCCCATCGAGGTCTTGGTCGAGAAGGCCCTGGGCATCCAGAACAAGCAGCAGATAGAGGAGGGGGTCGGGGTCGCGCGATTCGTCGAGAAGTGCCGTGAATTCGCGGTCGAGCGCCTCCACCTCCAGACGGCGGCGTTCCGGAAGATGGGGGTCTGGATGGACTGGGACGACCCCTACATGACCCTCAGCAACGACTACATCCAATCGGCCTGGTGGACGCTCCGCCGGGCCCACGAGCAGGGGCTCCTGGTCCGCGCCAAGAAGGCGCTGGAGTGGTGTCCTCGGTGCGAGACTCCCGTGGCGGCCAACGAAATCGAGTTCTGGGACGAGACGGACCCTTCGATCTACGTGGAGTTCCCGGTGGTCGACCGGGAGGAGAGCCTCCTCATCTGGACGACGACCCCATGGACGCTTCCGGCCAATCTGGCGGTGGCCGCGAACCCCGCGTTCACGTACGCGGCGGTCCGCTATCGTCGCGACGGGCGGGAGGGGACCGTGTGGGTGGCGGAGGAGAACGTCGACCCGGTGATGAAGGAGGCGGGCATCGAGGATTACGAGGTCGTCTCTCAGGCCACCGGGGAGGAGCTGGAGGGTCTAGCGTACCGTCACCCTCTTGCCGACGAAATCCCCGCGCAGAAGCGGTTCGAGGAAATCCACCGGGTGCTCACGTCCGGCACCGTCACGAAGGAGTTCACCGGACTCGTGCACATCGCGCCCGGGCACGGGCCAGAGGACTTCGAGATCGGTCGCGAGCGAGGGATGGAGATCTTCAGCCCCATTGACACGTCGGGCCGATTCACGGAGGAGAGTGGAAAGTACGCCAGCCTCCCGACCAAGGAGGCCAACGAAGTCATCATGGCCGATCTGGAGGCCCATGGAGCCCTCTTCTTTCGCGGGGAGATTGCCCATCGGTACGGCCACTGCTGGCGATGCGACTCCGCGATCCTCTACCGGGCCACCGACCAATGGTTCGTCCAGATCACGAAGGTGAAGGACCGGATGCTGGCGGAAGTCGATCGCGTGGTGTGGACCCCGGACTGGGCCGGGAGCGCCCGTCAGTACGATTGGGTCGAGAACGCAAGGGACTGGACCATCTCGCGTCAACGCTACTGGGGCACCCCCATTCCCATCTGGGAGTGTGCCCGGGGTCATCTTCGCGTCATCGCCTCTGCCACCGAGCTCCAGGGCGCGAGCGGGTTCCAAGAGGGGATGGACCTGCATCGTCCCTGGATCGATGAGGTCACCCTGGTCTGCGAAGAGGACGGCGAGGAGATGCGTCGGGTGCCCGACATCCTGGACGTCTGGTTTGACTCCGGTGTGGCGAGTTGGGCGAGCATTGGCTATCCCCAGCAAACCGAGGTGTTCGACGCGTGGTGGCCCGCGAGCTGGATCGTGGAGGCCCACGATCAGACCCGGGGCTGGTTCTACTCCCAGCTCGGGACGGGCGTCGTCGCCTTCGACCGCTCCCCCTACGACTCCGTCCTGATGCATGGATGGGTCTGGTCGCCCAAGGGCGAGGCCCTCTCGAAGAGCCGAGGGGGTGCCCTCGAGCCGGAGGATGCCGCATCGGAATTCGGGATGGACGCTTTCCGTCTGTACAACCTGAAGGCGGCGGCCCCCTGGGACGACTTCGCCTTCAACTGGGATGAACTGCGCACCGCCCACCGAGTCCTCAACGTCCTCTGGAACGTCCATCGATTCGCCACGCTGTACATGGCCCTCGACGACTTCCGACCGGAGGAGGCCCCCGAAGCGGAGCGAGCGGAGCGCCTCGGGAGGGAGGACCTCTGGATCCTCAGCCGGCTCCAGTCCCTCGTCGACGAGGTGGCGACCGACATGCCCGCGTACGACCTGCACCGGGCGGCGCGCGCCCTGGAGGACTTCATTCTCCGGGACCTGTCGCGCTGGTACGTGCGCCTCGTGCGTGACCGGACGTGGTGGGAGGGCGAGAGCCCCGAGAAGGCGTCGGCCTATCTGGCCCTCCATACGGTCCTCTTCCAGCTCTCTCGCCTCCTCGCCCCCCTCACCCCGTTCGTTGCCGAGGCGATGTACCAGGACCTGGGCGGACCGCTCCCCACCGTGCACATGGAGGACTGGCCGGCTCCCGACTCGGACCTGCGTGATTCGGCGCTCGAAGCGCGGATGGATACGGTTCGCCAGTTCGTGGAGGGGTTGGGGAAGCTGAGACAGGCTCGGAACTACAAGCTCCGGTGGCCCGTCGCCCAGGTGGCGATCGTGCCCGGGGATGCGGAGACCGCGGACGCCCTCACGGTCCTCCGAGAGACCTTCCTCTCCCAGGCCAACGCAAAGGACCTGGAGGTGACCGAGCCGGGTGCCTCTTGGGGGGAGCGCCTCCTTCAGCTCCGCCCCGACACCGCAGCCATCGGGAAGCGCTATCGCGCGCTCCTGCCCGACGTCGTGGCGGCGTTGAGCCGGGCCGATCCGAAGGTGGTAGAGGAGGCCGTGGCGAAGGGGTCCTTCGAGGTCTCCGTTCGCGGCCAGCCCGTCCAGATCACGTCCGAGATGGTGAGTTTCGAATCGGTCGTACAAGAGGGTTGGGCGGAGGTTGAGACGCCCAGCGGGACTCTCTTTGTGGACTTCCGGCAGACCCCCGAGATCGAGGCCGAGGCCTTCGCACGGGAGCTTATCCGGCGCATCCAGCAGATGCGGAAGGAGATGGATCTTCGGGTCGAGGAGTACGTGAGCGTGCAGGTCCAGGCCGGGGAGCGTCTCGCGGCGATCTTTGACGCATGGAAGGAGCACGTCCTCAGGGAGACGAGGGGGAAGGACCTCGCCGTGACCGAAGGACCGCCGGAGGGCGATCACGTGAAGCCGTGGGACCTGGACGGCGAGCCGATCGTCGTCGGCCTCACGCCGATGCGCTGAGGTCCGGCAGGACGCTCCGCAGGACCTCTCGAAGCTTCGGGACGGTCTGGTATCGGCCCAGGTCCTCGGGAGCAATCCAACGGTAATCATCGTGCTCCCAGTCGAGCGTGACCCCGTCCGACGAGACGTCAAACAGGAAGGGATAGACGGCCCAGACGACCCCCGGTTCTCGTCCGCGGGCCAGGACGACCTCTCCCGACGCCTCGAGAGTCGCGTCCTGCCATCCCGTCTCCTCCAAGACTTCCATGCGAGCGCGCTCCAAGGGCGGTTCCTCCCCCTCCAAGTAGCCCGAAACCGCCGCCCAGTAGCCTTGAAAGCTGCCCACCTCGGAGCTCCGCCGAAGGAGCAGGATTCGGCCCTCGTGGCGCAAGAAGGACGTGACGACGTCCCGCCGCGGGATGCCCTCCAGCTCGACGTATCCCTCGGTCGCGTTGACCGTGGCGGTATCCCCCGTGCGGAGGAGGTCGACCTGGACCCGATCCACGGCCGGAATCTCCGAAAGGATGGCGCCCGTCGCCACAACCGACTCCGCCTCCCCGGCCACGAGCGCCGCGGGCGCCCGGCCCCGTGCCTTCAGGCCGTACAGCACGTAGGAACCGGCGGTGCTGCCCTTGCCCCGCGGGAACACCAGGATCCGGTCCTGGACCCGCTCCCCTTGGAGACCGGTGTCCCCATCCAGGATCTCTCCCTCCTCTCGATCGATCCCGCCCAGGAGGGAGAGGGAGGTCGCGGACGCAAGGACCGTACCCCGGGCCGTTCCAGGCTGGATGGGCCGGGCGGAGATTCTCACGTGCCCCCTCCCAGGAGCTCCTCAGGAGGACCGAGGTACACCCGTTGACGGCAGAGCTTAGGCAGATAGACCGCGGCCTTGACGGACGGCGTGCCCACCTGCCCTTCCTCGGCCCACGGCATGACCTCGGGACAGGTATCCACCCACACGCGCCCGCCGTGTCTCTCAATCTGATTCACGGCTTCGGGCGCCTCGAGGGCGGTGGTCCGACTCGTGAACACCCACACGGGGACCTTGGGCTGCAGGTTCCCCATCCACCCCGCCACCTCCTCCAGCTCCCGCGGTGACAGCTGGGGGGATCCGAAGGCCACCAGGGAATAGGTGTCCGACGTGAGCAGCTCTTCCCGCGCAAGGTCCAGGTCCTCCCGGCCGACCCGTCGTCCCGGACACGCATCCTCCCTCGCCATCTCCCACTCGGGCGTGACCCCCTTCACATGAAACATGTCGATGTCGCTGCTCGTCGACAAGGCCGCCCCGAACGCCTTCCATTCGTCCTCCGAGCCCTCCACCCCCTCCAGGAACGGCACCCCGTTGCCCAACGTACGCCCGAGGTGGTGCCCCAGGAGGGCGTAGTCGATCCCGCGGATCGCGGTCTGGACTTCCACACGGGCGGTCGCCTCCCGACGGGCCGTCAGATGGAGGCCGTAGTTTGGTGTGAGTCCGGTCACCGCCGACGCGAGTGCGGCGGGCCCCCCTTCCCGATTGGTTCGAGCGCCCAGGATGGAGTTCGCGAACACCACGGCGGACGACTCGGCCCAGGCCACGTGCTCTCCGAGTTTCGGACGGTTGCCGATCTGGTAGGGGATGCAGCTCCATGTCTCCTCCGCCCCCATGCGTCGATAGGCCTCCGCGATGTCCGCCTGGCGGTCCGCAAAGTCGGCGGAAACGCCCATCGCCTCCCAGGCTTCCGTGTCCATTCCCAGCGGATTGACTGTGGTGCGGACCCGGACGCGGGCGGTGGCGGAGAAGTCCTCTAGGAATCGGAGGCCAGCCTCCCCCACGATGGCGTAGCTGGCCCCGGAGACGTGGGCCGACGTGACCGGGATGAGTCGGTCCGCCTCGTAGATGGTACCGAGGGTCACGAGGAGTTCCATCGCCTTCCGCTCGGCCGCCGTGCCCTCCTTCAGGAGGGTCTTCTGCTCGGCCGTCAGATCCATCAGGACTCCCCCTCGAAGTAAGCCCGGGCAACGGCCAACGCCTTCTCCCTCCGGGCCGGATAGGATGCCACCTTCCCCTTCGCCGACACGACGTCGTCGTGGCGAACCAGCTTCAAGCGTCCCTGGTAGGCCTCCTGCTTGTCGAACCGGAGGAAGAGCTGGCCCCGCGCGTCCAGCCGGCTCTCCAGCTCGGCCAGCAGCGGTCCCATCTGCCCACTGTCGCGCACGCGGTCCCAGAAGGCCCTCAGGTCCGCGGCGCGGTGAAGGCTGGCCCTAAGGATGGTGATGGCGTTGCCGTGGTGCCCCGCGGCCTGCTCGACCTGGGGGTCCTCCACCCCGCTCACGAAGGCCAGGGCCTCCCTCACCTTGGACTCGTCCTCCGTGGCGTGGGCGTGGACCCGGAAGTCCAGGCGGCGAAACGCCTCCGTCAAGGGAAGATCCGCCCCAGGATGGCGGCCACTTGGGCCCGGAACTCCGGGAGCGCGCCCTCGTTGACGACGACCTCATCGGCCGACGCGATGACGCCGCCCAGACCCCACCGCAGTTCTCGCCGATCCCGCGTTCGGAAGTCCGATTCCGAGGTGATGTCGTCGGGCCGGGCCCGTTGGGCGATGCGGCGGTACCGCGTGGCCGGAGATGCGTGAACGGCGACCAGGATCAGCTCGTCGGCAAACCTCTCTGCGAACGCGTCCAGTTCCTCTAGGCTCCGAAGCCCGTCGATGACGACCTCATCCGTCTGGATGCGGTCCAACGTGCGGCGCGCCCAGATGTCGGTGCCGTGCGTCGCGCGTTCGCGGTCCGCCAGGCCGCCCACGTCGGCGTCGGTGAGGGCGAGCCCCTGGCTGGCGGCCTCCTCTCGGACCACGTCCCCCATGCGGATGACCGGGAGGTCCCGCCCACGGGCCACCTCCAGGAACACCTCCTTCCCGCTCCCTGGCATTCCCGTGACACAGAGCGCCCGTCCGCCGCCCACTTCGGTTTCGAACTGAGCCGTTCAGATAACGTTTTGCTCCCGCGATCGAGCGGGAAAGCGCGTCCCATACCTCCCCTCGCCGGGTCCTCGAAAACGTCAAATAACCTCCGTCCCTAGTTCGAACCAGGGAGAACTGCCATGCCCCTCGACTTGTCGCTGGAAGAGTTGCGTTTCGGGACCGACCTGCTGAAGCGGGGTTTTGCGAAGATGCAGAAGGGCGGCGTCATCATGGACGTTACCAACGCGGATCAGGCCGCCGTCGCCGAGGAGGCGGGCGCCGTCGCGGTGATGAGCCTCGAGCGCGTCCCCGCCGATATCCGCGTGGCGGGCGGCGTGGCGCGGATGGCCGACCCTCGGAGGGTGCAGGAGATCATCGACGCGGTCACGATCCCGGTCATGGCGAAGACCCGCATCGGCCACGTCCTGGAGGCCCAGGCGTTGGAGTCCCTCGGCGTCGACATGGTGGACGAATCGGAGGTGCTCACCCCCGCGGACCCCTATTTCCACATCGACAAGCGCGCGTTCACGATCCCCTTCGTGTGCGGTGCCCGCTCCCTCGGGGAAGCCGTGCGCCGCATCTGGGAGGGGGCGGCCATGATCCGAACCAAAGGGGAGGCGGGCACGGGCAACGTGATCGAGGCCGTCCGCCACACGCACCTCCTGAACCGGGCCGTGGCGGAGCTGAAGGCGCTCGACAAGGAACCCCTCCGTCGCGTCGCGGCCCACTACACCGAGGGATACGCCCGTCTCCTGCGAGACGTGCGGGGGTCCCAAGGCCACGGGGACGACGTCTCGAAGGACGACATCGTGTTCGGCGGGAACACGATGCGCGAGATCGAGGAAGGACTCCTTGAGGTCGTCCTGGACGTCCGGGGTCGACAGCGCCTCCCGGTGGTGAACTTCGCCGCGGGGGGACTCGCGACGCCGGCGGACGCCGCGCTCATGATGCAGATGGGATGCGACGGGGTCTTCGTGGGCTCGGGCATCTTCAAGTCCAACAACCCTGCCGAACGGGGGAAGGCCATTGTGGAGGCCACCACGCACTTCGATGACCCCAAGCTCGTGGCCAAGGTCTCGGAGGACCTGGGTGAAGCCATGAAGGGGCTCGACATCACTCAGCTTTCGGCCGAAGAGCGGCTGCAGGAGCGAGGTTGGTAAGGGCCGCCCGCGCGTCCCTCTGAAGGCCGCACAGCCCGCGGCCGGTGAGCGCCGAGATGTGGCGCCGCCCTCCGGTGCCGGGCCCGAGGTCCGCCTTGTTTTCGACTTCCACGAAGGGCGTGTCCGGAAAGGTCATCCGGAGATCCGCCAGGAGGGCCTCCTGCTCGTCCAGGGGGTACCCGGAGGTGCCGGTCGGGTCCAGCAGAAAGACGATGGCGTCGGCGAGGTGCCGGAGGGCCACGAGGGCCTTCCGCTCCGTCTCGTTTCGCTCGCTCACCGGGCGATCGAGGAGGCCAGGGGTGTCGAGGACCTGAAGTCGCAGCCCCTCGAACTCGAAGTGGCCAAGGGAGAGGTCCTGGGTGGTGAAGGGATACGTGGCGACCTGGGGACGCGCTCGACTCAGCGCCTGGACGAGCAGACTCTTCCCCACGTTCGGGGCACCGGCGATGACGAGCGTGGGGAGATCTTCGTCGACGCCCGGAACCCGGCGCAGCGCTTGTCGGACCTCGCGGAGGAAGTCCAGGGAGACCTCCACCTCCCGCAGGACGGAGGCGACGCGCCCGTAGCACGCCTTGCGCGCCCGCTCCATCTCGGCCGGCTTCCCGCTGTTGCGTACGGCGGCTCGAGACTCCCGGACCCGCTGGGCCACCTGCTGCTCCGCCCAGCGGGTGGAGGCCAGGTGACGTTTCGTGTCGTCGACTCCGGCCGTCACGTCGAGGAGTTCCCGCTCGTACGGGGGAAGGTCATCCAGGGAGGGAAAGGCCTTGGAGATCTTCCGAAGGGCCTCCCGGATGGGACGCCCGAAGGCGGTGAGCTGCTGCATGGAGCGGGAGCGGGCGCGATCGAGGGGCGTTCGACCCTTGGCACTCCGCACCTTGCGGGCCTGTCGGAAGCCCCGATCTAGCAGCTCCTGGCCCGTGGGGACCGGCGGCAGCGGAAACACGGTTCAACGAGGGCGCCGCGGGTTAATAACCCCCCTCAGAGGAGGAGGTTGACCCCCAGGGCCACGAGAATGATGAGGAGGAGGAGGGCCCGGCTCACGCCCGCGAGGAAGTTGGTGAAGACGAAGGCCGGGGCGTGGAGGAGTTCCCCTTGGTCGTTGAAGAAGGAGTAGACGTAAAGGGGGACCGTGTCCGTCATCAGGGGGACGCTGAGGAGAAGGTAAAGGCCAACGTAACGGGTCTTCGCCACAAAGCGGACCAAGAGGCCCCGAAACCGCTTCCCCGCGGGCGCCTTGGATGAGGCCTTGTCGATGACCTTGTCCGCCCGCTTGCCGATGTGATAGACCAGGAACGAACCGGCGGCCTTCCCTCCCCCGATGGTGACGGCGGCGATGGCCCAGAAGGCGGGCTGCGTGAGGAGGGGGACCAAGGCGACCTCGACGGGGGTGGGGAGCACGATGGCCACCAGGACGCTGTAGACGAACAGCAGCGGGAGGAAGACCATCGGGTCCGAGAGATAACCCAGGATCAAGGCCAGGTCGAACACGGGTCGTTGGTTCTCGAGGGATGTTATTAAAAAGCGGGCCGGCGGGAATCGGTGGTGATTCTCGGGGGTGTCACTCTCAGGCCGCGAGCTTCGGCTCGGCTCCCGGCTTGGTCAGCAAGACGACGCGGCTCACCTCCACCTCGTCCCGGACGTCGTACCCGACGGCCTCCGCCAGGCGGGTTGAGAAGACCCGAATCCGTTCGTGAGAGGGCATGTTGCCCCGGGTTAGACGCTCCCGCGACTGGCCGATCCACACGTACCCCTTGCACTCGATGAATTCCGCCTCGGATCGTCCGTCCAGGGCCGCGTACTCGTCCTCCCACCCCACGTTGTACCCGTCCACGAGGGAGTGTCGAATCACACGTCGGGTGTCGAGGGAGGGAAGCAGGTCGAGGGTCTCCATCAGGTTTTCCCACTCGTGACGGGAGTGCGGCACGCACAGGGTCTCGTAGATCGCCTCGTTGGGGGCGGCCACCGTGACGTAGAGCTGGGTGGGGAGCGGGTCCAGATCCGCGAGCACCTTGGGGTTCGTCCCGTTGGTCACGAGAAACGTCGTGAGTCCCTTGGCCTCGCAGGCCGCGAGGAACTCGGAGAGACGCGTGTACATGGTCGGCTCCCCCGTCAGAGAGATGGCCACGTGACGTACGTCGTTGGCCTCCATCCACTTCTCCAGGCCGACGCGCTGG
The DNA here is from genome assembly GCA_046759265.1 of Thermoplasmata archaeon. Taxonomy (GTDB): domain Archaea; phylum Thermoplasmatota; class Thermoplasmata; order RBG-16-68-12; family JAJISG01; genus JAJISK01. Next base: position 15,167 of record JBHIBW010000003.1, on the reverse strand, counting down.
TTGCCCTTGTACCCCGAGAGGAGTGCCCGCTGGGCGTCGAGGGATTCTTCGAGGATGAACTCCGGATCGTCCACCTGGCCCAGGCCCTCCCCCCAGTAGCTCTGGTCGCGCCAGCAGAAGAGGCACCCCAGGTTGCAGTTGTTCACGGTCGGCGTCATCTGCATGCATCGGTGGCTGTCGATGCCGTAGAAGTGCTGTTTGTAGCACCCGCGATCGTGCTTCAGGGACTGCTTCGTCCAGTGGCAGAGCTTAACCCCGCTATGAGATCCCACGAGTCGATAGCCCTGCTTCTCGAGCAGTTCCGCCGTGTCCGACTCCAGCATGTCCGGCAAGGGCAGTGAGGGCGGCGTTTAAAGCCCTTCGCGGGCGAGCTCAGCTGCGGACTTCCTTCCCTCTCGCCGCTTCGGAGAGGAGGAATTATGGGACGGGGGGCCGCTTCAGGTCCTCAGAATAGTCGCGTTATCCTCCCGAGTACTGAAACTCACTAGAATAGTTTAGAAAAGGAAGCGAATTGAGGAGGAGCCTTCACCTTCATAATGCGGTCCTCCATTCGAAGGGTGCGGATGCTGGACTGGGCGGAGAAGCATCGTCCCCGATCGCTCCGGGAGGTGGCCGGGAATCCAGCGGCCATTCGTCAGTTGGAGGCCTGGGCGAAGGCATGGGAGACGGGTCGTCCGAAGAAACGGGCGGTCGTCCTGGCAGGGGACCCGGGGATTGGAAAGACCAGCGCGGCCCTTGCCCTGGCAGCCGACTTGGGCTGGGGTGTCATCGAAATGAACGCCTCGGACAAGCGAAACAAGGCCGCCGTTCGGGAGGTGGCGACGCGAGGGGCGTTGTATGAGACCTTCACGGACGAAGGCGAGTTCCTCCGACGTCAGGATGGGGGCCTGAAGCTCATCATCCTCGACGAGGCGGACAACCTCTTCGGGCGAGAGGACTACGGCGGGATCGGGGCCATTGCCGACACGATCCGAAAGACGGGACAACCGATCGCCCTGGTGGTGAACGACTACTACGAACTCACCCGCCGCTCGTCAGCGCTCAAACGGCTGGCCCAGAAGATCGACTTTCGTCGGCCGCGTCATGGGACCGTGGTCCGCGTGCTGCGGGACGTGGCGGCGGCGGAGGGCGTCCGACCCGATGAGGAGGTGCTGACCTATCTTGCGGACCGTTCCGGGGGCGACCTCCGCTCCGCCATCAACGATTTGCAGGCGCTGGCCGCGGGGAGGGTGGCCATCCACGAAGAGGACCTCCTGGCCCTCGGGTACCGAGACGAGCACACGGAAGTCTTCCAGGCCCTCGAGGACATTCTGCGGTCCGGCGACCTGGATGCGGCCCGGAAGAGCACGTTCGGGCTCGACGAGGATCCGGAGCGGCTCATCCTGTGGATCGACGAGAACCTGCCACAGGAGTACTGGGATCCAGAGGACTTGGATCGAGGGCTTCGCGCCTTGGCACGCGCGGATGAGTTCTTGGGCCGTGTCCGGCGAAGCCAGCGGTACCAGCTCTGGAAGTACGCCTCCGATTGGATGACAGGGGGCGTGGCCGTCGCCAGGGAAGGGAGCTATGCAGGGAGCCGCTACCGGTTCCCGCTCTGGCTCGTCAAGATGTCGCGGAGCCGGTATCGTCGGGCCACGGCCGATGCCCTGCTGGGGAAGATGGGAGCGGCGTACCACGTCTCCCGACAGCGGGCTCGACTGACGGTCCTCCCGCTCTTCACCCAGCTCTTCCGTGCGGAGGAGGCCTTCCGTTTCGCCCAGACCGCCCATCTCGACTTGGACGCCCGGGAGATCGCTTTCGTGTTGGGAGAGAAGCAGGACAGCAAGGCGGTCAAGCGCGTCCTGGAGGGAGCGGAGAGCTTGCGCCGTGGTCCGCAGGCCGCGACCCCCTTTTCTCGGTTTGAGGCCTAGCGCACCTCGAGGTCTGGGGAAACCGATATCTAGTCTCCCCCTCTCCCTCGCTCGTCGCGATTCATGGTCGATCTAGCGGCACCCATCCTGCAGTCCCTCCTCCTTGGCAGCCTGTACGCCATGATGGCCCTCGGCCTCACCATGACGTACCGGGTGACGAAGGTCCCCAACTTCGCCCACGCGGAGTACGTGACCATCGGGGGCTACATGAGTGTCGTCACGCTGCAGGCCTTCGGAACCAGCGTCGTGTTCTTCAGCCAGGACCCGGTAGGCGCGACCCTCCAGATCATGGTCGCCGTTTCGGTCGCGTTCGCTGTCAGCGCGGTGGTGGCCTTGGGGACGGACGAATTCGTCTTCAAGCCCCTGGCGACGCGGGGCGCCACCTCGCTCCACCTCCTCGTGGCCTCCATCGGGGTGGGCCTCATCCTGCGCTACATCCTCTTCATCATCGTCGGGACGTTCGACATGCTGATCGTCACCGCCCCGATGCCCAAGGAGGTCGTCGTGCGCGTGGGCGCCGGGGTCGTGACGAACCTTCACATCTGGGTCATTCCGACGGTGCTCATCTCGGTCATCGCCTTGCACCTGCTCTTCACTCGGGCCAAGATCGGCAAGGGGATGCGGGCGATGGCCTCGAACCTGGATCTGGCCAAGGTGTCCGGCATCCCCACGGCCAAGGCGAGGCGATTCACCTGGATCATCGCCGGGGGGTTGGCCGGGGCGGCCGGTGCGCTGTATGCCATCGACGTGCCGTTCTCGCCCGAAACGGGCTGGGGCATCCTCCTCTTCATGTTCGCCGCCGCAATACTGGGCGGCTTCGTCTCCTTTTGGGGAACCATTCTCGGAGGATACGTGGTCGGGTTTGCGGAGAGCCTGGGCATCGTCCTCCTGTTCACCTACTTCGGGGTGCCCCTCTCCTATCGACCCCTCATCGCCCTCGGCATCATCGTCATCGTCTTCTTGTGGAGACCGACGGGGCTCCTCGGGGGGACGCCGATCGACGTTCGCGGATCGATTACGCGTTTCCTGACCCGGATCAGGCGGCCCTTTGGAGCGGGGTGATTACACGGCGGTCGACCTCACCTTCATCCTGCCCCAGCTGATCATCGGGTTCGGCATCTTTCTGATTCTCGCCCTCAGCTTCAACCTCGAGTACGGGTACGCCGGGCAGCCGAACTTGGGCAAGGTCTTTTTCTATGCCATCGGAGCCTTCGTTGCCGGGGCGCTCACCACCCGACTGCTCTGGGTATTCCTCGGATCGCCGGCGGACGTGGACTTCCTGGGAGACGCCGGGGGCGTTCTGCGACTCGCGTACGCGAGGGCCAACCCGCTCGTCATTATCGGGGTCTTTGTCGTCGCCCTCTTCGTTGCCGGCCTGGCGGGCGCGGGCTTTGGCTACTTGGCCTCCTACCCAGCCCTCCGGCTCCGAGGCGACTTCCTCGCCATCGTCCTGATCGCGGTCGGCGAGGTCGGCCGGGTCTTTGCGCTCAACTACCCTCCTCTGGCGGGTGGGGTCTTCGGGCTCAGTGGCGTCCCCAACCCCTTCATCTGGCTCGAAAACGCCCGAGCCGTCGACGCCGCCTACGCAGTCCTGGTCATGGGCATCGCGGCGGGATTCTATCTCTTCGCGAGGCGTCTGACCAACACGCCCTTCGGACGCCTCCTAAAGTCCGTCCGCGACGATGAGGACGCCGCCTCGGTATACGGGAAAAAGGCGCCCCGGGTCAAGGGGGTCGCCCTCATGGTGGCGAACGGCATGGCCGGGGTCGCGGGGGCCCTCTACGTGTTTTACGTCCAGTTCGTCTACGCCCTCGATTACATCCCGCTCCTTTCCTTCATCGTGGTGGCGATGGTCATTCTCGGGGGGGTGGCCAACAATTGGGGTGTCGTGATCGGCGCGGCCTTCTTGACCTTGCTCGACTTCGTGACCCGGCCAACCTTCCTCACCCTCTTGGGCATCTCCGCGCGGCCCCCTTTCGACGTCAACTACCTTCGCTACCTAAGCATCGGCCTCATCATCGTCCTGGTGCTCATGTTCAAACCCAAGGGCCTCGTGCCGGAACGTCCAGTGAAGACCCCCGCCTTAGGCGCCGCGCGAAAGTACGCCCGCAAGGTGCCGAAGGGTCCCGTGGCCGGGGCCTCCTCCGATGAGCCGGGGGAGGGCGACTTGGAGGCCGATTAGAATCCTTAAATAGTTCTCGGCCATCCTCGGAATCCGCAGGGGAGGAATTCCTATAGCAGAAGAAGGAGCCGGAAGCAGATGGTCCCCGGCCTTGATCGGGGCAATCGTCGTCATCGTAATTCTGGCGGGAGCGTTGGGCGTAACGGCATTCCAGCTGTTCTCGGCCCCAGCGGCCGGACCGCAGACGCATCCCATCGGACTCGCGATTGCGGTGACGGGGACAGCGTATCAGACCGAAGGACCGATTCGCCGCGACGCCGCGTTGCTCGCCATCGAACAGATGAACGAGGGGCTTGCTGCCGCAGGCTCGCCGATTCGGTTTGAATCTATCCACGAGGACACAACCGGAACCGCAGACGGAGCCCGAGCGGCCCTCGAAACCTTGGCGGCTGCCGGGGTCAAGGTCGTCGTCGGCCCGCTCTCGACGGGAGAGACGAGCGCGATTCGCGACTTCGTCACGGAGAACGAGATCGTTGTGATCAGCCCGTCCTCCACGGGCGTGAGCGCCGCCATCCCGGACGACTTCGTGTTCCGGGCCGCACCGACGGACATTCCACAAGCCAAGGCCCTCGCCCAGCTCGTGGACACCCTCGGGTACACGAAGGTCGCCGTCCTGCACCGGCAGGACGACTACGGCCAAGGGTTCGGAACCCTGTTCCAGTCCGAGCTGGCTGCGAGGGGCGGCCAGGTCACCATCCTGAATTACGATCCGGCCGCGCAGGATCTCGCGACGGAGGTTGGCCAGCTGAACACGGCCGTCGTGAACTTCGGCGCGGACGCGCAGACGGCGGCCCTCGTCGTCGCGTTCGATGCGGATGGTCGTGAGATCTTTGCCGAGGCCAGCCTCACCTCCGCACTGCCGAACGTTCGGTGGTTCGGGTCAGAGAGCATGCGCCGAGGCACGTTCTTGGACGACCCGGTCGTATTCAACTTCATCGAGTCCGTGCAGCTGACCGGCTTCTTCGCGTCCCCCGCGGAGAACGAGGTCTTGCTCCGGTTCGAGGACGCCTACACCGACAAGTACCCGACGCGAGATCCGCGGGCGTCGCCATACTCGTTCTACGCCTATGACTCGGCCTGGATGGCCATGCTCGCCGTCCAAGCCGCGGGCGTCTACGACGGCGCGGCCATCGCGAGCGTCCTGCCAGGCGTGGCGGAGCGGTACTTCGGGGCCAGCGGCCACAAGCTGATGGACGCGAACGGCGATGCGGCCGGAGCAGACTACGTGGCCTGGATGGCCGCGACGGTCTCCGGATCCCCCGCGTTCGAGGAGTTTGCAGTCTGGCGGTTTGCCACGGGCCAGCTGGAGTTCTTCTAGCGTCAGGAGAACGGTCGGAGGGGCTTTCGCTGTCGCTCCTCCGGCTTGACGACGTCCGGAAACACTTCGGCGGCATTCGCGCGGTCGACGGGCTCTCAGCCAGCGTGGAAGAAGGCACGCTGGTCGGGCTCATCGGACCCAACGGAAGCGGGAAGAGTACCCTCTTCAACGTGATCTCCGGGGTCTACAAGCCGGATGGCGGGCGAGTCCTCTTTCAGGACGAGCGGATCGACGGCCTGGACCCGGACGAGATATTCTCCCGAGGCATCGTTCGCAGCTTCCAGAACCCCCGGCTCTTCGTCGGCATGACGGTCCTGGAGAACGCCCTGCTGCCCCCCCGGGACCAGGTCGGGGAGAGCGTGGTGAATGCCCCCTTTCCTGACCGATGGTCCGACCAGGAACTGTCCCTTGCCGACGAGGCGTTGGACAACCTCTCCCGCCATCAGCTGGACGAGGTTCGCCTCAACTGGGCCACGGACGTCTCCGGGGGCCAGATGAAGCTTTTGGAGGTCGCCCGTGCGATGATGGGAGAGCCTCGCCTCCTGCTCCTCGACGAACCCACGGCCGGCGTTGCCCCCAAGCTGGCGACGGAGATCTTCGAGGCCATCGTTGCCCTGCAGAAGGAGTACAATCTGACGTTCGTCGTTATTGAACACCGCCTGAGCGTCCTCTTTGACTTCGTGGAACGCGTCCTCGTGATGCACGAAGGGAAGCTCATCTTTGACGGAACCCCCGAAGACTGCGTGAACGACCCGAAGGTGCTGGAGTCGTACCTGGGAGGCTAGATGGCCGACGTAGTTCTGGACGCGCAGGACATCGTAGGAGGGTACGGGAAGGCGGTCGTCGTCCAGGGGTTCTCGGCTCACCTGAACGAGGGCGAGCTGGTGGCCCTCGTTGGCCCCAACGGAAGCGGGAAGAGCACCTTCATCAAGTCCATCTACGGCTTGGCGACCCTGTTCGATGGGCGGGTGGCCCTGGATGGGACCGACGTCACCCGGATGAATCCCGAGGCCAAGGCCCGGTTGGGCCTGGGTTACGTGCCGCAAGTATCCAACGTGTTTCCCGACCTCAGCGTCGTCGACAACCTCGAGATGGGGGCGTACGCAGAGAAGAGTCGTACGGTCGTCCGCGAGATCCTGGCGGAAATCCTCGAGCTGTTCCCGTTGCTTGCCGACCGGCGGAACCAGATGGCATCGACGCTCAGTGGAGGGGAAAGACAGATCCTCGCCCTTGGCCGTGCCCTCATGGGACGACCCCGGGTTCTTCTCTTGGACGAGCCGACCGCCGCCCTTGCGCCGAAGGTCGTGAACTCCCTCTTCGACGAGATCCTCGCGATTCGGGATGCGGGGGTCGCGATTCTCCTCGTCGAGCAGCACGCGCGGCGGGCCCTGGAGATCGCGAGCCGGGGCTACGTCCTCGTCGCCGGGGAGAAAGCGATGGAGGGGACCGGTCAGGAGATTCTCGCCAACGAGTCCCTCCAACAGATCTTCCTCGGCGCGAAATGATCGGTTGGAGCGCGTCCTGTTCGTTTCAAGAAAATGTACATGGGTACAACATTAAATTGGACCCGAGGGATTGTACAAAGGTTTTTTGAGGTTCGGTAGTCCAAACCTCAAACCGGAGGGGAGGAGGGGACCCTTCGCATCGCCTTGCTCGCACGTTTCGCCCGGCGAGTCAGGCCTCTTTGGACGGCTTCGAAAAGTGTGGAATCAATGAGCGCGGGGGGGCCGCCCCCTCGAACCATGTTCTTCCTTCGCACGCGTCCAATGTAGACTGGATTGCGAAGGATGTGTCTGATGGTCGAGGCCTGCCATCGTCCACCCCGACTCGTCGGGACGCGTTGCCGATTTGCCGCTTCGGCGACCTGCCGCAGCGACATCCCCTCGTCGTACATGCGAAAGAAGGCCAAGATCGCGCGGGCCTCGCCGTCCTCTCGAACGAGCCCCTCCTCTCGCCTCGTGTATCCATAAGGGGCCGTCCGCTGACCCGGTCGCATGTCATGGAGAGCCTGACGTCCGTAGAAGGCGATCGCCCCGTCGTCAGAGAGGAGTCGGGTCGATCCTGCCGATGGCGAGAGCCCGTGCTTCGCGGCCCATCGCCTGAGAGCCATCGTGGTGTCCTCTGCCCGGTAGTGCTTCAAGAACTCCTTTCGTGAGGCGAAGGGAAGGAACAGCGTGTCCATGATGAGAGGGTCTTCGGGCTGGATCAGCGAGCAGGAACGGCAGAGAACGTGTCCTCGCTGGCTCTTGCGGACGCCGTCCTCAGACCAGCATCGATCACACCGCGTGCTCGGCCACCCCCTCGCTCATCAGGAGATTGCTCAGTTCGTCCTCGGACAGGATCGTGTCGATCAACGTCTTGATGTCCTGCCGTTCCGCTTCTCGGCGAGCCCTGAGAAGAAAGCCTTCGAGGACGCCCACAAAGTCCTCCTTGGACACGAGGGGATCGTGCTCCCCTTGCCGAACGACCTTGTCCCACCGCGTGTATCCCGCATACACTGGATTTCGAAGGATGTACCGAACGGACCAGACCGACCAGGTCCTCCCCCGGTTTGTTCGCGCCCCGGTTCGATTGAGTCGCTCCGCGATCCACGCCATCGGCTCCCGTTGGAGGGCGCGCCGAAATACATCTCGGACTTGGGTGGCCTGCGGCTCCTGCACAATAAGATCGCCTCCGACAGACCGGTAGCCAAATGGGGCGGGGGCTCCGAGGGATCCGCGTTGGGCCTTGGCTTTCTGCTGCATCCCCATGTAGACCCGCTCCCCGATCTGCTCGCTCTCCAGCTGCGCGATTCGTTGGATGATGTCCATGACGAATCGACCCATGGCGGTCCCCGTGTCGAGGGACTCTTGCATGGAGGTGAATTCCTTCCCCCAGCCGCGGAGTCGGTCCATCATCTCCATGAAGTTTCGGCTGTTTCGATGGATCCGATCCATCTTCAGGACCAGGATGGTGTCCCAATTCTCCCGCTCCTCCATCATCATGGCGTAGGCCGGTCGTCGGAGGGTGCGGCCGGAGACCCCGTCGTCAACGTACTCCCCTGAGACCGTCCACTCCCGTGCGGTGCAGTAGGATCGGAGTTTCTCGATCTGTGCTTCTAGGGAGAACCCTTCTCTTGCCTGGTCCTCCGTGGAGACGCGAACGTAAAGCGCAGCTCTTGCGGGCATCCCATCCGGCCCCCCGCGATGGACAACGGAGCATTAAGCTTTCGAAGGTCCCTCGGCTGGATTCCTCTTGAAGTACATAATAAGATTCAATGTAACGATACAAAGGGGTTTTTTATTGAACGATGGGAAACTGAGGGCGAAGAGTCTCCCCGGACGGGGGTCGCCGCCGTCCGACTTTACCCCGCCAGCCAACCTAGCAGGGCCTGAACCTCTTGGACGCCTTGCACGCGCAGATCGCTGGCAGAGAGCAGTTCTTCCGGTCCCTCGGGGTACTCGACAGCGACACGATACCCTTCGATGAGGCCATCGTCTGCGAGTCTGCCGATCACGCGAAACGCGTCGATGTCAGTGGTATCGTCGCCGGCGTAGAGCACTCTCGTGGTGGCTCGCTCCCGGACGAGGCGATCCACGGCGGTTCCCTTATCCAGTGACGCGTCGGGTCGGATCTGGACCAGGAACTTCCCTTCCCGAATTTGAATGCCCTCGAGAGCGAGACGTTCCAATGCCGCGAGGATCCGCCTGCGGGCTCTCCGGGGTTCGGGGGCCCTCCGGTAATGGATCGCGTGACTGAGTTCCTTGAGTTCAAGGAGGACGCCTTCCAGCTGGATGGACTGGCGAAGGAGGTCCTCCATTCCGCGCATGCGAGTGGCGTCAGAGGAAGAAAGCCAGACTCGGTGCTCGCCAGACTCGATGACTTCGAGGCCGTGGTTCCCCACGTAGGTCAGACCAGGCAGCCGGACGATGTCACGGATCGCGGAGGCTGCGCGGCCTGAGATAATCACAACCGAGCGGTAGCGGGTTTCCAGCTCACCCAAGAGAACCCGAGTCTGGGCGGGCAGGCGTACCGCTTCCGGCACGTCCACCAGCTCGGCCAGCGTCCCGTCCAGGTCGAGGAAGATGCCCGTCTCCTCCGGGTGCCTCTTCAACTCCCGTAGGGCCTCCCATCTCCCGGACAGTCCAGCTCCCTTCACATCCAGCTGAACCCTGAGGAAACGTTTAAACACCCCGAGAGGCTGCGCGCCCCACCGGCTGCCAGGTGGGTGCACTCTCAATGAAAAGCGTCCCCCTTCAGACCAAGAACCTCGAGGACTATCGCGCACTCATCGGGGACGATGCCATCGAAGCGCTGAACGAGGCAGCGGAACCACTCAAGGGGAGGCAGATTCTCCACATCAACTCGACCTCCTACGGCGGCGGCGTGGCCGAGATCCTCGCATCCCTGGTTCCTCTGACCCGAAGTCTCGGCATCGACGCCCATTGGCAGGTCATCGACGGGAACGACGAATTCTTTCGCGTCACCAAGTCTATCCACAACGGGATGCACGGAGGGGATGTGCAGATCACCGCCCCAATGCGCGCGGCGTATCGCGAGGTGAACCGGCGGAACGCCGAGGAGGTGGAGGACGGATGGGATTTCGTCGTGGTCCATGATCCTCAGCCGCTGGCCCTGGCGCGTGACGCAAAACGCTCGGGGCACTGGGCCTGGCGTTGCCATGTGAATCCCACGCGGGCCGTTCCGGGATGCCGGGAACTCATAGGCGAGTTTCTCCCGGAGTACGAAGCGAGCATCTTCAGCCTCGAGGAGTACGCCCGCGAGGGCTGGTCCCCCCTCCAACCGTTCATCATCCCGCCGAGCATCGATCCCCTGTCTGCCAAGAACCGACCGATGAGCCTCGAGGAGGCGGAGGCGGTGGCGGCACGGTTCGGGGTGGATCCGAGCCGACCCACGATCTCGACCGTCTCCCGCTTCGATCCGTGGAAGGATCCCCTGGGCCTCATCGATGTCTATCGCCGCATCAAGAGGGACTTTCCCGACCTCCAGCTCCTCTTCGTGGCCTCGATGGCGGATGACGACCCGGAGGGGTGGGAATACTACGAACGCACCCTTCGGAAGGCAGGGGAGGATCCTGACATCTACTTCCTGACCAACCTGCGGGGGGTGAATGCCGAGGAGGTCAATGCGTTCCAACGCCTCTCGCACGTGGGCCTCCTGCGATCCATCCGCGAGGGGTTTGGGCTCTCCGTTTCCGAGTCCCTGTGGAAGGGCGTCCCGGTCATCGGGAGTCAGACGGGAGGGATCCCTCTCCAGGTCCTCGACGGGCAGACGGGGTTCCTCGTGACGGAGCTCGACGAGACCGTGGAGCGGGTCACCCGGCTCCTAGAAGACGAGGCACTTCGAAGTCAGATGGGAGAGGCCGGCCGCCAGCATGTCTTGGAGAACTTCCTCATCACGCGGCATCTGATGGATTACCTGAGGCTGTTCAACCATCTCGACGCGTCCACGTAGGCCCCGTAAGCTCTTTAGCCGGGGTTTTCCCTCCCGCATCGAGGCCTTTTCGTGCCCCTTGTCGACGTAAGCATGCCCCTCGGTCCCGAGACTCCGTCCTATCCAGGAGACACCCCCTTTTCGCGCCGCGAACAGACGAGTCTCGCCGACGGGGACGACCTGACGCTGTCGGAATTCTCCATGAGCGCCCACGCAGGAACCCATGTCGACGCCCCCTCTCACTTCCTCCCCCAAGGCTCGACGGTTTCCGATCTGGCCGTGGATGCGTTTTCCGGTCCCGCGTTGCTGTTGGACTTACGGGGCGTGAGCCACGCCGTGGGGCCACACCATCTACACGCCCAACCCATCGTGTCCGGTGACATCCTTCTCCTGAAGACGCGAAACTCCCAGCGGTGGAAGCGCGGGCACTTCTTCGAGGACTACGTCTACCTTGCGGACGAAGGCGCCCAACACCTGGAGAAGATGGACGTGAAGGCCGTAGGCATCGACTCCCTCTCTCTCGAGGGCTTCCACGTCGAAGGCTTCCCGGTCCATCACCGACTCTTGCGTCGCGGCATTGGCATCATTGAGGGCCTCGATCTGTCCACAGCCAAGCCCGGACGGTATTGGTTCGACTGCCTCCCCCTGCGCGTCGTGGGAGGCGACGGGGCCCCCGCTCGAGCCGTCCTCTGGGAGGAAGCTCCACCCAAGGCGGTCTGAAGGAAGAGCGCTTTACGGCCGTCGCTTGGCCCAGAATCACCTGCACTGTTCATCGGGGTAGGATTGTTGTTAGTGAACTCCCGGGGCAAGCCCGAGCAAAACGTGAGCTAGCGCTCGGCGAGGAGTACAGCAACGGGCGGGTGCTCTGCCCCGTACCGCTTCAAGAGCCGGTTCGCCTCGTCCCATCGGCGGAGCAAATCCTCTCGGATCGCATCGTCTCCAACCCGTTCCACGTACTCCCGGGGTAGGAAGGCGAGAAAATGGGGGAGGTCCACGTCGATGACCCGAGACTCCACGAGTCTGCCGCCAGCCTCCTCCACGAGCCCCCCCAGGCGCTCCAGAGGAAGATAGTGGATATCGTCCTTGTAGCCCAGGACGGCCTCGAAGACCTCCTCCCTCAGGTTGTACATAGCCAGATGGGCCCGCTGGGCCTCATTCCGTGCCTCAGGCAGGGACTCCGTTAGGAAGAGGCGGGGGGCGACCCGGAGCATCTCCCGGAAGACCTCGACCATGATTGCTTCCTCCCGGAGGCTTCGGATGCCGTGGACGCACGTCGCTAGGTCGAAGGTCTCCGAGGGGAAGGGCAGCGTACGGGCGTCACAGGCCGTCGAAAGAACACGCTCCTCCAGTCCGGCATCCCCCACAATCTGGCGAAAAAAGGACCACCGCTCTCGCTCCACCGCGACGACTCGTCCCTCAGGCCCCACCAGGTGTGCGAGGGGGACCGTTGCGATGGCGTGAGCACCTGCGCCGACCTCAAGGACTCGCATCGCCTCCTGGATGCCTGCAGGCTGGAGCACGCGATATCGCTCGAGCATCTCCCAGTGGAGCCAGTTCGGAGGCAGGTGGCGATCCTCCCGGAATGGGAGGTTCCGGAGAACACTTTTGAAGCCGGAATCTACCTTACTCAACCCGGCCTCGAACGCCCCTTCAGACTTGTCTACCATCCCACGTCCTGCCGGGAGTCTCCCGTTTGTACACCTCGATTGCTGATCCCGTAATCTGCATCCGCGGGACAGGTTGTGTTCGAATTGTCGGCCTGCCTAAGAGTTGCGGCAATGCCTGGCAAGTAAGCGGGATTCGTCAGCGAGCTGCGGCACATGACTGAGGCAAGGATGGAAGGGGGCTTCTCATTCAAGGTCTGACCCCGTTCTCCTGCCAAACCAGGATGTCCTTGATGACCTCCTTCCCGCGTTTGGCGAAGGCCACTTCGAACTCCCTCCAGGGATGCCGATGGCTGATGAAGGCGTGGACTTCTCGGGGGTAACGGTCCATGATTTCTCGGAGGTAGCCCAGGGCTTGACGAAAGTGGGCTGCGTTGGAATTGACGGTGCCGAAGACCACCTGATTTGCCAGGACCATCTCCCGGACGATGGCCGTCGCGTCCACCTCCACGCTCATCTTCTTGCCCGGAACCCCGAGGAGGACCATGATGCCGTTGTCGCCCAAGGCCGGGAGCAGATGGAAGGGAACCTGGGGGGCACCCGTTGCTTCGACGATGATGTCGAACCCATCGAAGTCACGAGCGAGGGTCAGGGGATCCACTTCCCGGGCGTTCAGGTGATGCGCCCCCAGTCGCTCGATGAGGCGGGACTTCTCGGCGTCATCGGGCTGCCGATCCATGGTGAGGACCTCTGCGTGTTCGAGACGGAGAAGGAAGGTTGCCATGAGGCCAAGGGAGCCGGACCCGGCCACGAGGGCCTTCTTCTCCGCCAGGTCCCCCGTCTCCTTCCACGGGAGCCGTTCTTGAATCTTCAGCGTCTGATCCAGCGCCTTCACGACCACGCTCAGCGGCTCCGTGATGACGGCCACCTCGCGCAAATCGGAGTCCGCGGGGACGAGGTACTCCTCCGTATCCGTCCAGCGCTCCGAGTTAAACCCGTGAATTCCGCTGATGCCGCGTTCGCGGTAGAGCCCCGTGAAGCAGAAGTCGCTCTGCCCGGACTTGCAGGGGAGGCACAGGTCGCAACCACGCCGGACGGTGGGGACCACGAGGTCTCCCGCACGGAACCCGCTGTCCGCCGGGGCCTCCACCACGCGCCCAAGAGCCTCGTGGCCCAGGGTGAGGACCTTCTCCCCCTTCGGTGCGGTGCCGTATTCACCCCGCGCGATCTCGAGGTCGGTGCCGTCGATTCCAACCTCCAGGGTCTCCACCAGCACCTCGTCCGCTCCCGGAACCGGTTCGTCGTCCTCGATGAGTCGCACCCCAGGCTTCGGTGGCTCGACGACGATCCGGTGCATCGACTTCCCACCGGAGCAGAGACTTCATTAACCTTTCTCCCCAAGGGGTCGGGAGGCCCGGTCTGGAAGGTCCCAGGCAAGGCTAAATAGGCACCCCATCGCTAGTGCGAAGTGGTTTCCATGGCACAGCCGTTCTTCATCGACGGGGAGTGGGTCGAGAGCGAATCCGGGGAGCTCTTGGACGTCTGGAATCCGACCACCGAGGAGGTGGTCGACCGCGTCCCCAAGGGAACGCGGGAGGACGCGAGGCGGGCTCTCGACGCGGCGGCGGATGCACAGACCGTTTGGGAGGACGTGCCCGCCTCGGAGCGAGCCCAGCTCGTCCTGCGATGGGCAGACCTGATCGAGGAGAACCGGGAATCCATCGCCCAGATCCTCACCGCGGAAGAGGGCAAGCCCCTGAAGGAGGCGCGGGACGACGTGAACGGGGCCGCGGTGTACGCACGATACTACGCGAGCCTCGCCCGCCAGATCGAGGGGGAGGTCCTCCCGGCTGAGGCCAGGGATCGGACGATCATGATCCTTCGTGTGCCGGTGGGTGTCGTCGCAGGAATCACCCCCTGGAACTTCCCCGCGGCGATGGTGACCCGGAAGGCGGCCCCCGCCCTCGTGGCAGGGGATGGGGTGGTCCTCAAACCCTCGACGACCACGCCCCTCACCGCGATCGAACTGGTGAAGCTAGCCGACAAGGCCGGGGTCCCCCGGGGCCTCCTGAATCTCGTCACCGGGCCCGGCAGCGTCGTGGGGGACGAGCTGGTCCGGAACCCCAAGACGCAACTGGTCACCATGACGGGGTCCGTCGAGGTCGGGCAGGCCATCATGGGCTCGGCGAGCGAGAACCTGACCAACGTGGTCCTGGAGCTGGGTGGAAAGGCGCCCTTCATCATCTGGAAAGACGCGAACCTGGAGTGGGCCGTCCGCAGCGCACTCTGGGCCCGGTACTGGAATGCGGGCCAGACCTGCATCTGCAACGAGAGGACGTACATCCAAGAGGACATCTACGACGACTTCAGACGGAAGTACCTCGCCGCGGTCGAAGGGCTCCGGATCGGCAGACCGACGGAGGCGGGGGTGGATATGGGGCCTTTGGTGAGCGCCGAGCAGCGGGACAAAGTGGAGGCCTCGATCCAACAGGCCCTCGATGAGGGCGCGAAGCTGCTCATGGGCGGGAAGAGACCCGAAGGCAGCGCCTACGAGAAGGGGAACTGGTTTCTCCCCACGGTCCTGGAGGACGTGGAGCAGGACATGGACATCCTGCAGCAGGAAATCTTCGGCCCGGTCACCCCGCTGAAGGAGTTTGGCGAGCTGGATGAGGTCTTGGACTACGCGAACGACTCCCAGTACGGACTGGCCAGCTACATGT
>JBHIBW010000002.1:0-28625 GCA_046759265.1 Thermoplasmata archaeon | reverse complement strand
AGGCGGTGGAGGGTCTGACACCGGACCTGCCGGGGACGGCGGAGGCGGGGGGTACGCCTACGCGGTCATCTCCGTCACCCCTGGAGAGACTTTGGACATCGTGATCGGGGGCGGAGGATCTGGCGGCGTCGTCACAGGAAGTGGAAACGGCGGCGACGGGGGCGGCGGAGGCACTCCCGTGGCCGGCGGTGGGGCCGGTGCCGGCTCCTCAACCACGGTGGGCGGTGGAGGCGGCGGGGCCGGCTATGCGGCCGTGTTGAGGGGCGCCACCTTCCTTGTGATCGGGGCCGGCGGCGGAGGGGGAGGCGGCGGCGGAAACGCGGGCGGTGACTTTGGCGGCGACGGGGGAGCGGGCGGAGGAACCAACGGGGTTGCGGGCTCGCCTAGCACTGATGCGGGCGGCGGCGGAGGCGGCACCCAGTCCGGAGGTGGCGCGGGCGGCAGCTCGGGCAACGGCGGCAACGGCGTGGCTGGCGGACTGAACGTCGGCGGAGACGGCGGCAACAACGGCGGAGGGGGAGGCGGCAGCGGCAACTACGGAGGCGGAGGGGGCGGTGGTGACGATGACGGCGCAGGCGGCGGCGGAGGCGGATCGGGTACCGGAGACATCCTGGTCGCCGGCTCCGGTCGAAATGCCGGGAACAACAGCGATCCCGATTATGCGGGTAGTGCGGGCCAGGGAGGCCTCGCGGGGACCTCCGGCGGCAACGGGGGCGGAGGAAACCCGGGCCGCATTGTGCTGACGTACGACGTTCCCTACTTCACGAGTGACGTCACATACAACGGAGTGGGACTGATGCAGCTCATCAACTATTCGGAGGCTGGAGATAACGCGCATGTCGAGATGTGGTACCTGGTGGCTCCTGCAACGGGAACCAACAGCGTCGTGATCACCCACAGCGGGGCGAACGACGTCGTCGGGGGGGCAACTTCCTGGACTGGCGTGGATCAGAGCACACCCTTCGGGCCGACCGCGACCGCCGACGGCACCGCCTCTCCGGCCACCGTGGACGTCACGAGCGCTTCCAACGAGGTCGTCCTCGACGTCGTGGCCGTGCGGAACGCGGCGACGATGACCGTAGGCGCAGGCCAGACCCAGAGGTGGAACCTCGGGGTCGGCGTCATGGATGGGGGCGGAAGCAGCGAGGCCGGAGCCGCCACGGTGGCCATGTCCTGGACGCTTACCGGCACCTTCGAATGGGCCATCGGCGGGGCGAGCCTCCGACCGGTGGCGGGCCCCTCGTGCGACTCCATCACGGTGACTACCAGCGATCCGGCAGGCCAGCTGTGGTTCAACGAGACGGTGGAGCCCGACGGCCTTCCCCTCACCACGCAACTCAACGTCTCGGCTTCGTCTCAGTCGGGGGCCACTCCTGCCCTGAGCGTCACGAACGATGGGTCGGCGACCTGCGACGTCACGATCCGTCTGCAGAGCGATCCGGGCATCGGCCGCTCGCTGAAATTCAACACAACGAATTCGGCCCCCTGGCCCTCGGACGCGGCGCGGGAGGTCCCGATCAATCCCTCAAGCGTCACCGTGTGTTCAAGCGTGGCCCCCAGCGGGACCTGTGACATCTGGCTGTGGGCCGACTACGAGAACGCCTGGGGCGGGCAGACCCTCGCGGATGTGCGGGTCGAGACCGTTTGAGAGGCATGTGGCTCCTCTGGGCCGTCGCCTCCACCAAGTAAACACTCAACCTGAAGGCGCGGCCTTTGGCCTCCTCAAGTGTCCCAACAGCATGACGATGCCCGCCACAATCAGGTACAACCCGACGAGGATCGCGACCAACCACGGGAAAACGATAATCAGGATCCCAAAGAGAATCATGAGGACCGCTGCAATCTCAAGGGAGATCCCCCTCCGCTTGAAGAACGATTGCACCTCCGACGGCACGAGTCCTTCGTCCATTCTAGGCCCTCCAAATCACGGGAAACCAATCTTCTCGCATCCGCTCACCGTCCTTCAGGTTGATATCAGGGAAGTTGGGGGAGGTCCGACCTGGACGTTGAAGGTATCGCACGTCGTCCCCTAGCAAGCGAAAAGACAACGTTCGGCTGGGTGATCGTCCGGTGTTCGCGTTGGCTCCGTGAATCATCTTGAAGTTGAAGGCGACCGCATCTCCCGGCTTCATGGCCCACGCCTCGATGTCGTAGTCTCCTGTTTCGATGTCCGGCAGGTCCATGAAGCTGGCATCGTCCCCGTAGAAACTGTCCATGGTCGACCAGCTGGTCGGGCGGATCTCCTTCGGCAGCTTATGGGATCCCGCCACGCATCGGAGTGAGACCTCTTCCTCCCGCGGGTCGAGCGGGATCCAGAAGCTCACCGTCTGCTCCCCTTGCACGCAGTAGTAGGGGCTATCCTGATGCCAAGGAGTGGCTACGCTCGTTGCCGCCTCCTTGTCCAGGTAGTGGTCATGAAAGAACTGAGCCGATCGGGACTTCATGAGCCTGGCGGCCAGGGCACCCATAGAGGAGTTGTAGATGAAATCCTCGTACTCGGGGATACGCTGCCAACTGCAGAAGTCCTCTAAGAACCGGCCTTCAAAACGACCGTCGCGATGAGTCAACGCGCGATCGCTGGGATTCTCGGCGTTGAACTCCGCCCCCTTGCGGAGCGTGGGGATCCAGTCGTGAAAGACCCCTCGGAGGACCACGACCCCTTTCTTCTGGTAATCCTCCACCTGCCTAGTCGTCACGGCGTCGGCTGTTTCCTTGGACATGGATGCGCGGCTCCGTTGCCTCTCGTCCGGATGTCTTTCCAGTTCAAACCGCTTACGACTTTGCTGAGTCTACGGGCCCTTCAGCCCATGGCGTAGCATTAGCCCCGTAATGCTACATTCAGGGAGACTTCTGATCGGAATTTCGTCGAAAATGAGGAAACACACCGCAACTGTCAAGGCATGGCATACCATTCTGAAGAATGGGGACGGGAACAGCGGGACCCCTCACGACAGGGACCACTGGGGCGGAGGAGATTGGCCGAGAGAAAACCGCTTCGAGGAAAGGTCTCCAGAAGCCGGCTCGTGGCGGTCTCCGTACTGGCCCTCGTCGTCATCCTCGTCTCGGCGGTCCTGCTCGCGCCATCGACCTCGCCCTTCTCGACCATACGAGACTCGGATGCGGACGGCGTGTCCGATGCGTTCGATGTCTTCCCTGCCGACCCGAGCGAATGGGCAGACACCGACGAGGACAGTGTGGGAGACAATGGAGATGCCTTCCCGACCGATCCCTTGGAGACAGTCGATAGCGATGGCGACGGCGTAGGCGACAACGGCGATGTGTTTCCGAACGACGCGACGGAGAGTCGGGACGCCGACGAGGATGGAGTTGGAGACAACGCAGACTTCTGGGACTTGGGCGATGGGGGCCTCACCGTCCGAGTTGAGCTGTTCGAGTTGATTGCCGGGCCTTGTGACCCTCTGGGCAATTGCTGGCCTTCGTTCCGACTTGAAGTCGACATCGACCAGGATGGGACGTCCGATGTGGCAAGACGGGCGGACTTTACGAACTTCATAGACAACGAGCCGTTGGTCGATCCGGTTCACTGGACCATTGATCTTCCCGAGGACGTGCAAGCGGTTGATCTTGTACTGTCCGTCCTTGAGCTGCACGTTGGCGTTGACTTGATCGACGTCCACCCGGATTCGGAGTCCACGGCGGTGCGAATCACCGTGGATTCACCCTTCTCGCTCGCCAGTTTCGTGACCCAAGGCGATACCGGGGTCATTGGCCGGTTGAGCTACGCGATTGCGGCCATCGCCTTCACGCCGTTACGCACGGTCACCATCATCCACCCTTGGGGGTCAGGTTCGGAACGAGACCTGTTCCTCCCCGTATTGGAAGCGTTCACCGACAAGACGGGGATCGAGGTCGAGGATCGCGTGTTCCGACAGGAAGAGCTGCAGACACTCTTGCCGGTTCAGTTCAGTGCAGGACAGACTCCCGCAGATGTCATATTCATGCGCAGCAGTTTTGTTCGGGACTGGGGTGAGCAGGGTTGGGCCGTGGATGTGTCGGGCGTCATTGACCCTGCAGACTATCTCGACGGAGCCCTCACGCCAGTGACATCCGGATCCGCCATCTACGGCGGGGCCTACACCGGCGTGGTTAAGCCCGGGTTTTGGTACAAGGATTCCCTCTTCACCTCGATGGGATGGGACCGAAGTCCCGCGGATTACAACGCCTTCGTGGCGTTGCTGGCGGACATTGCCACGAGTCGGACACCCATGGTCAGTGGAGACGGCGTGGGGTGGCCCCTGTCTGATGTGACGGAGCACTTCATCGCCACATATGGCGGGGCCCAGATGCACCGGGACCTGACCGCGGGCGTCGTCGGCTGGACCGACCCGTCCGTTAAGGCCGTCTTCACGGACTACTTGGTGCCCCTCCTCACTGCAGGGTATTTCGCTCCCCCCGTCGAGTGGACCGCCGGCGTCCAGGACCTGCAGGATGAGGTCAACGCCTTGTACTTCCAGGGGAGCTGGCTGCCCACGATGCCACAGATCACGGGGACAGGCAGCACCGCCGACATGCGGGCCATGGCCCTCCCCGGCGGGGTGCCCAACCAAGGCGTGGTCTTCCACGCGAATCATTTGTTTATCCCGACCTCCACGACCAAGATGGACGAGGCGCAGGAGCTCTTCCGGTTCCTCGTGAGCGTGGAAGGACAGGAGAAGCAGATGGAACAGGGGAGCCACTACGCCACCAACGTCCACGTGGACCCGACGGTCGCGCCGGTCACGTTCGCCCCCGATCTGATCGAAGGCAAGGAGATCCTGGACGATCTCGACGACACCATCGGTGGGTCGTTCCAGACGACGTTCTGGGCTCAGCTGCAGTTGTTGTGGTCGGACCCGTCACAGCTGGACGCGGTCTTGGCCGCCCTCGCGAGCGCGGCGCCGTGATGGGTCGTTTCCTAGGGACACGATACTCCTGTAATGGTACAGGTCTCTCGTCGAAGCGAGGGGCGCTGAGCATTGGACCAGTCGTCGCCTCCAGGATCCCAGGCGTGGATCGAGATGTGATCCTGCAGTCGTGTGCGCGATAATCTAGGAGCGTGGAGATTGGGGGGAGATTAGGGGAGGACTTTGGCATAGGGCCTTAGACAGACCTCTATCCTCGAAGCGCAATGTCTTCAACCCAGAGAGACGCGCCGAGGAGGGGCGCGTGGTGAGTTCCCAGAGCCCAGCAAGGGAGGAGGTGAAAGACTTGAGACATCACTTCATCGCGGGTTTTGCCTTCGCAGCTTGCTTGCTGCTTGCTTTGGGACTCTTCGCGGCTCCTGCGGCTGCCAAGCCCCCCATGCGGGTGGAACTCTACTACGACGGATCCTTGGTGGACGCCATCATCCCCGTTCAGGGAGATGGCTCGGACGTGGGCTTCAAACCACTTCCACCGAGCGCAGCGGCGTACCCGTTCGACGCCATCTACGTCTTTGTGGATTCGGAGACGGGGATGCCCCATGCTCAGAATCCGATCATCGACAGCGTACCCGGAGACCGGGACTACACTGGCGGTCGGTGGCACGTAACGCTCGTCTTCGGGAGAACCGATGGGGACCCCCATATCACGTCTGTGGAGGACCTCATGGCCGCGAATCTAGACATGATGGAAACGGACAAGTTCTTTGAGTGTCCGGTTGTGGGGAAGTAGGATCTTCCCCCCCTCCCTTTTTATCTTCACATCCTAACAGTCCGCTCGATGAAGCCCCGAAAGCAGATCGTGAAGGCCGGATACAATGCAATTGCCAGAGAGTACACGTCCCTCCGAGCTGAGGATACGAAGGATGTCCAACTGCTTGAGGAGCTTGTGAAGAGACTCCCGCAGGGTGCGAAGGTCCTGGACGCTGGGTGTGGGTCCGGGGTGCCGGTAGCGCGCTACTTAGCGCAGTGCTTCGATGTCACCGGCGTTGACTTCGCCGAGGAACAGATCCGACGAGCTCGGCGGCTCGTTCCAGGGGCCACATTCGTTTGCGCGGACGTCACGAAGTTATCCTTCCCGGATGAGACGTTTGACGCGATATGCTCCTATTACGCTATCATACACATCCCACGTGCCGAACATCGGGGGCTGTTGCGGAACTTCCACAGGATGCTGAAGCCTGGAGGATTTGCACTACTATCACTTGGGAGCACCGACTCTCCGGAAGACATCGCGGAGTACCACGGCGCACAGATGTTCTGGAGCCACTACGACGCCGAGACCAACCAAGAAATGCTGAAGGATGTTGGATTCACACTCGTCTGGGCCAAGTTGGTGGGAGATCCCGTTGACCCGGATGGAGGGAGGGGGCTCTTCGTCCTCGCTCAGAAAAGGTAGGGTCGAGGTAGCATTAGCCCCATAATGTCACTTGATTCACCCGACTCCTCAGTTGAAAAGATCAAGCACCTGCTGGACCACGAATTGAATCCCAGATACAGACCCAGGCCCTCGTGGTCCCTGTTCGAATTCGGTGTTACTTGTACCCCACGACCATGGAATCGGGTCCCGCCAGGTGGGTTACCTCGGTCTTCCCGAATCCAGCCTCCCGGAGCCAGCCTTGACAGTCCGCCCCCGTGAAGTCGAACCCCCCTTCGGTCTCGATGAGCATGTTGAGGCTTGCCAGTAGCCCGACGGCGTTCTCCCGCCTGCCATCGTCGATGATGGCCTCGTAGACGATCAGGGCCCCGCCCTCGGGAAGGGCGTCGTAGGCGGCCCGGATCAGGTGTTTCTTTTGCCCCAGATTCCAGTCGTGCAGGACGTGGCCCATGACGAGGACGTCGGTCTGCGGCAGTGGATCCTTGAAGAAATCCCCCACCTGGAACCGCAGGCGGTCCGTCAGCCCGAATGAGGCCACGTATTTCTCGAAGAAGGGTTGCACGACAGGGAGGTCAAAGTTGCCCCCGGTGAGGTGTTCGTGTGCCAGGGCGACCTGAACGGCCAGCCCGCCTTGCGCCCCTCCCACGTCCACAAACGTCTGATATTCGTCCCAGGCGAACCGCTGGGCGATGGCCATGTTGGCGCCCATGCTGAGCCCCGTCATGGCCTGCATGAAGGCCTCCACCTGCGCCGCATCTTTGAAGAGGGTTTCGAACGCATCGCCCCCATGTTTGATCTCGTTCTGAGGCCGACCCGTCCTGAGTCCCTCCGTCAGCTCGCCCCAAAACCCATAGAGGCGAGCGCTCGCCATTTCCAGCATACCCCCCAGGTAACCAGGACCGTCCCGGTCGAGGAAGGCAGCGGTCGTAGGGGTGTTGCGGTAGCGGCCGTCTTTCCGGTCCAGCATGCCGAGGGCCACCAGCGCATCGAAGAAGTCCTGGGCGCTCCGCGGGTGCAGATCCAGGCTCTTGCGCAGCTCCTCCTCAGTGAGGGGACCCGCCTTTGCAAGCTCGGTGAAGAGTCCTAGCTCGACGGCGCTGAGGAGTGCCTTCGAGCCCCAGAATCCCAGACCAAGCTGGATGATCGGGCCCGGGTCAGGGGGCTCAGGCATAGGTATCCTCCTCCGCGCGTTGACGGTGTTTTCCCATAGAGACTGCCCCAAGGACGAACTTTCAATCTACCTCAAAAGACTGCCGGCCTCCGGAGGCTCATCGGAGAGAATCTGCATTGATATGTACAGGAAGGCGCTTTGTTTCAGTCGCACGTGAGAAAAAGGGTTGGAGCGCGAACACAATGAGGGGTCGTTGAGAAGTGGACGCCGCAGCGACTCAGGTCCCCCGAAGTCAAGAGGCATCAGACAGGCTTTCCGTCTCAGAGATCTTTCATTCGATCCAGGGAGAGGGTCCGATGGCCGGATTCCCTGCCACCTTCCTTCGCCTGGGATTTTGCAATCTCCGATGCGTCTGGTGCGACACCAAGTATACCTGGGACTGGGACGAGTACGATCCAAAGGGAGAGGTGCGCACACTCCCTCTGGCGGAGGTGAAGCGAAGGCTTGGCGGATTTCCCTGCGACCACCTGGTCGTCACGGGGGGCGAACCCCTCCTTCAGCAGCGGGCGCTGCTGCCCCTCCTGGGAGAACTGACGAAGGAAGGCTGCTTCGTCGAGGTGGAGACGGCCGGGACGATCGTCCCATCCCAAGCGCTCCGCCGTATCGTTCACCAATGGAACGTCTCCCCGAAACTCCGGAACTCGGGCAACCCGCGGGAGAAGCGTGAGAGGCCGGAGGCGATGCGGGTGCTTTCTGCCAGCAAGCGTGCACTGTTCAAGTTCGTTCTCAGCGAGCCCACGGACATCGAGGAGGTCCAAGACCTCGTGGCAAGGTACGGCCTCGAGAAGGATCGGGTCATCCTCATGCCCGAGGCCGCGGAACCCGAATCCCTTGCTGTTAAGACGCCCTGGGTGTCCGACCTCTGCGAGCAGCATGGGTACCGGTTTTCCAGCCGACTCCAGGTGGAGTGGTGGGGAGGGGCGAGAGGTTTCTAGAACCAGGGTATGGGAGGGGGGTCACATGAAGGAACGCGTCCTGGGCCGAACCGACATGAGGGTCCCAGAGGTCGGTTTCGGCGCCTGGGCCATTGGTGGGGATGCGTATGGGAACTCCTACGGTCCCACCGACGACGCCGTCTCCCTCCAGGCCCTGAAGCAGGCGCTCGAGCTTGGGACCGGGTTTGTGGACACGGCCGATGTGTATGGGTGGGGACACAGCGAAGAGCTCATCGGCGCGGTCTTCAAGGAGCGTCGCGAGGACGTGCGGATCGCGACGAAGGTCGGTGGTGACTTCTATCACGGAGGCGTGCGAATGGACTTCTCTCCCCCGTACATCGAGTTCGCGCTCGACCAATCCCTTCAGCGACTCAACACGAACTTCGTGGACCTCTACCAGCTCCACAACCCGCCGCTTGCCCTGACGGGTGATCCCGCCACTTACGACGTGCTCGATCGGTTGCAAGCGGAGAACAAGGTGCGCCACTACGGCGTGAGCGTCCACCAGCCCATGGAGGCCATCATGGCGATCCAAACGGGCAAACCGACGGTCATCCAGCTCCCATTCTCGCTGTTTCGGCAGGAGTGGATCGACGAGGTCTTCCCGTTGGCCACAAAGTACAAGGTTGGCGTAATCGCGAGAGAGCCGCTGGGCAACGGACTCTTGACGGGGAAGTACGCCGAGGACGCGACGTTCCCACACGGGGATTTTCGCCATAAGTGGCCTCCCGAGATGGTCAGGACGCAGGTTCGGGCGGCGGGGCGACTGGCATCCCTCCTGGTCCAGGAGGGTCGGACCCTTGCCCAGGCGGCGCTGAAATTCGCTCTGGCCTTCCCGGCGGTATCGGTCACGATTCCGGGTGCGAAGACGCCGGCACAGGTGGAGGAGAACCTGGGGGCCTCTCACGCGCCCGATCTGACCCCCGATGAGATCGAGGCGGCCCGTGAGCTTTACGAGAACCGGTTTGACCTCTGAGCTCGCGGGTGTGACTTCCCTGCGGACCGTACGACTTCACGTATTTGTAGTGGACACGGTTTCGGCGGCGTCTGGCCAAGCGACGTGTGTGGGCATCGACGCCCAGCGAAGCCTTTGGCCATCAAGAGCGGAGGAAATCGAAATGGGAGGAGAAGTTGAGGCGATGCGGCAGGACATTGAGAACACGTTGGGGTTCGTCCCCGGCTTCCTTGAGGAACTCACCTACGAGAACCGATTCGCGGCGGGCACCGAAGGGGCTCACTTCTTGCCTTTCTTCAGGATCTCCACGGAGTCCCCGCCTTCGAACGACGTCCCGTCAAAGAGTAGACCGTGGAACTCGAGGTAGAGCACGTCGCCATCGGACACTTCGCCGAGGAGCTCCACCACCGCTTGCGTGTCGAACTTTAGTGTCAGATCGAGATAACCATCGGGTCCTTCTTCGTCGCAGCCGTCTCCCCCATCGTAGGCGGCGGCCACGTCCTCCACCGCCCAACGCAGGGGAGCGAGGGATCCGAGCTCGGTGTACAGCTCGATCGTGACGGTCTCGACTTCGGAGACATCAAAGTTTTCGGTTCCGAGGATGGCCACGGGGAGGACCCCCTGGCTCTTGACGTTGAAGGGGTTGCGGCACGAGCCGGGCTTGATGTCGACGAGGATCTCGAGGTAGTCGGGCTCCTGGGGGGTCTCCTCGGGAGCCTCGACCGTGATCCAGATGCTTTGCTGCTCAAACGGTGCCCCCTCATCGGGCCGAACTTCGACGAAGAACGTGACGGTGCAGTGGTATTCCCCCGGCGATGTGTCCGCAGAGACCTCGACTGTCTCACCGAACACCAGGCTCGCCCCGACTTCCGCTTCCACCACCACTTCCGGCTCGAGGGTCACCGAGATGCCGGCCGACTGGCAGTCGACCTCCCACCAGACGTCCGCGAAGGGCTGCTCGACCCCTCCCGCCGCCAGGGAGTCCAGAGCTAGCTCCACTTCCAGAGCCAGCGAATCACCGGGAGCCAGCGTCGCTTCCGTCTGCAGGGGACATGGCACTTCGAGCGCGGTCAGGGTGGCCACGATGCTGGTCAGCCACACCACACATCCCGGCGCGAAGGTCGCGGCGTCGAAGGCGAGATCTTCGGAGCCCAAGGGTTGCATCTCGCTAGGGAAGCCAACCAGGCGGAGCAGGGTGCCGCTCCGCGTGAATTCTGCGAGGGAGACCTCCGAGAAGCCGTCGAGTTCACCTCTGGCTATTCCGCCCGTCCGGAGGGAGGTCCAGAGATGAACCCCGTCCGAGGTGAGTCCCGCACCCCAGAGTTCGGTGGGAAACGGGAGGGCGAAGGAGGAGACGGGGATGCCCTCCGTCGTGACCTCATAGAGATGAACCGACTCCAAGGGGCTGAACCACAGGGTGTCCGTGTGGGTATCGAACGCGAGGCCGTCGATGATGCCGGTGAGCGGCTCCTCGGCTTCCGTGATCGACCTTGTCGAGAAGGAGGAGACGACCACTTCCGCGACGGGATCCACCTCGAAGATGTCCCCATCCCCAAACGAGTTCTGGTCGACTGCGTCCAGGTCGAGCATCGTGCCCACCCAGAGGTGTTCACGGGTCGGGTCCCACGCCAGCCCGCCCGGAACGATCTGCCGGCCGTCCGTCAGCACGGACATGTCCAGCGTCGCAACGACCGTGTCGGTCGCCGGGTCGATCCGGTAGATGTTGGTGTCGGGCGCGTACCCGAGCGTGTACCAGACGTGGCTGCCATCGAAGGCGGACCCTACGCCGTTCTCGGTCTGACCTATGCTTGCCCTCTCGCTGAGCGGGATGGTCTCGGAGAGACCGGGCTGCGCGGCCGGCCAGAGAAGGACGAGGGCGAGAAGGGCAATGACGCCCACCCGATGGACTGTCCTAACGTGCCAGCCGGTCACCTACAGATTGCCTCCCAAATCAGTCCTCGGGAGGCTGCGGAATGTGGCTATTTGAACGTGGTGTCGGAATTATCACTTAGCGTGAATACTATTCGCATGGTCCCGTGCCTAAACGTCCCGGGCGGGTCTCCTGGAAGTTCCCGGTCCTGAGCTAAGGCTTATCCAGTCAGCTCCATCCCACCCGTATGGCAGACCGGATGTACGAGAGCGCCGGGTGGATCATCCTCTTGGTCGTGAGTGTGATTTTCGCCCTGTTCGGCCTCGGAGACATCATCAGCGCCACGGCGGCCGACCCGGCCATCGTGCAGGCGATCACGGGCATGACCCCCGAGGAAATCGGGGCGGCCGAACCCCGCCTCCTGGTGCTGGTTGACCAGCAGGTTCGCGCCGGCGGAGCCGCTTTCTTGGTCATAGGTATCCTCGCTGGGGCGATCGCATGGACGAGCTTCCGACGGGCAGAGCGATGGGCCTGGTACGCTCTGTGGACGCTGCCCCTCCTGAATGTGCTCATCTTCCTCGTCATGTACACGCACACGGACTTCTCGACGGGCGTGCTTCCTCCGCCCCTCCTCTCGGCTCCCGTCTTCCTGTCGATCCTGGTCGTGGGCCTCCTCCTTCCGATTCGGCGGTTCTTCCCAAAGGGAGGGTAGCGAAGCATCCCGCGGCGTCACTCAGGACGTTCGAAAAGCTCAATCGTTCGTCCGTCTGGGTCGACCACGAGGGCTCTCATGCCCCAGGGATACTGTGAGGGCTCCTGCGCGATCCGGGCCCCGACGGACTTCGCGCCCGAAAGGGCCTCTTCCAGCGAGTCCACCGCGAAACCCGGAAAGGTACTCCCGCCGGATCGAAATTCCGGTGCCTCGCCCGGGGGGCCTTCGAACACGGCGAAGTGCGTGGGACCGAGTCCGGATACGTAATGGACCGGTCCCTCCTCATGTTGCTCGGGTTCCAGTTCCAACCCAATGGCACGATAGAACTGGACGACAGCAGGCAATCGATGGCTAAAGAGGATCAGTGCCCCAACATCCTGAATCACGGATTCACCCCGCGTCGCAGAGCGCGAGAATGCGAGTGCTGCCTTAAGATTCGTTGCCGCGAGGGGAATTTCAGGGTAGCATTAGCCTCGTCAGGTTATTGGACGGGAACGAGCGATCAAGCTCCGAGAATCATCAGGACACTGCCCAAATACCCCGAAGAAGAAGGCAACGTTCCATGTGACCGCGTGGCCCCGTCCAAGGACTCCACTCCCCCTGTACCACGGGTACCATACGTACAGGAGTCCCACGCCCGCCAGGATGGCCCCCCCGATCCAGATGAGACTGGGAATGGGCAGGATTAGAAGGATCACCAGCGCAACCCCCGCAATCATTGCAATCCAAGCCTGCCACTACCATGATCGGTCTGAAACGTGAACCGTTCTCCCGGGAAACGGGAGGCCAACCTTGCCCGTTGTCTCCTGCCGTGCCATGCGAAGTCGATCGACCATGCTCCATAGAACTGCAGGCTTCCCGCAACGAAAAGGAGCAGCATTTCGAGCGTCATCGAGCTTTCATGAGGACTGCGCTATAAAGCGAATCTCTGAACTCCCTTCAACCGATGAGGCACGTAGCAGCGTCCTTATGGTGGCTCATTCAACCGGCGACACATCGGGGCGACCTTCCGGGAGGAGGAACCCTCGAACCGGCAGAAGGAGCCCGAGGACAGCGAGGGCAAGCAAGATCGGGGCGGAGAAGAGCGGGGGAGGGAGCGTGGATCCCGGCATCATGGCCGTCCCGTACAGCGCGATGATCAGCACGAGGACGAGAGGCCAGGTCCACAGGCCGTACCACGCCCACCGCTCCCATCGCCGATAGGCAGTTACGGCAACCGCTAGACTGAGAAGCGACAGTCCAAGCAGACCGACCCCGACGAGCCTCGCGTAGATATCGATGAGGGCAGCGACCCCGGGATCAGTTTCCTGAAGCTCAGTCCAGGAAACTCCCGCGACGCTCTGGGTCGTCACCTGGTCGCCTCCCGCCCCCAAGATCACGTCCCCGATGGCAATGGGAAGAAAGAGTACGCTCACGGCGGCGAGCAACATCCAAGCGTAACGCTCGTAGATTCTCTCTGTCATTAGGGTCACCTTGGCCGGTCGGCATCCGACTCAAGATATATGGCACTCGCGTAGGCGGCGTGGTCATGACGGGAACCTCGTGGGGCGAACATGCGCTGGTTCGAGGGGTTCCAACCACCTACGAGCGGTGTGTCACCGGACTCGAGGTTGAGAGACCAGTCAACCTTTCGCTTGCACAGGAGCAGCACGGGTTCTATTGCGAGACCCTCCAGGCCCTCGGTCTCGAGCTCATCCGGGTGGAGCCGGACGATCGATTCCCCGACTGCTGCTTCGTTGAAGATCCGGCCGTCGTCGTCGGAGACATCGCAGTCCTCACTCGGATGGGGGCCCCGTCAAGGGTCGGCGAGGAGTCGGCCATCCGAGATGCCCTCCGTCCCCACCGGAAGACTCGGGAAATCCACAGCCCGGGGACGCTAGAGGGTGGGGACGTGGTCCGGATTGACGAGAAGATATATGTCGGACTCTCAAGGCGCACCAACCAGGCGGGTCTGGATCAACTCGACGCCTTAGTCTCCGAGCTCGGGTTCAGGGTCATCCCCGTCAGAGTGCATCGGGGTCTCCACCTCAAGTCGTCCTGCACATCCATTGGGGAGGGGAGCGTGGTCCTGCTTCGAGGCAACGTCGAGGAGGACGCCTTCTCGGAGCACAATGTGATTGACATCCCGCGCGAAGAAGCCCCGGCGGCCGACTGCTTGCGGGTCCGGGACCGAGTCCTTGTTCTTGAGGGCTATCCCATCTCCGCGAAGCGAATCGAATCCGAGGGCTTCGATACGATGCCTCTCCCGATGTCAGAGTTCGAGAAGTGCGAGGGCGCCCTAACATGTCTCTCGATCATCTTCTAACACGATCTAGGCAGACTCTTCCTCTTCCTGCACGATGAGGTGGGCCAGGATGCACACCTCCTCCATGTCCTCGGCGACGTGACGAAGGAGGGCCTGATCAGCGCTTTCCGCCTCGCCATCCGGCTCCACCTCGGACACCTTGGCTCGATAGAGCTCCACCTGGGACGTGCAGAGTCGCAAGAAATCCTCCGCATTCTCTACCCCCTGGTACCGCTCTCGGTCTTGGAAGACGACGTCCCCGCTGCGCTCGGTAAGAATGAGGCCGAGCGGGTCCCCGAGCCACTCCCTCGTCGGTTCGGCCTCAGTCGCGATGGCCTTGTACCGATCCGTCTGGACCTCAGGCTCTTCGCCGAAGGCACGCTCGTAAAGTTCCTGATAGCGCTCCCAATCGGTCAATGAATCCCTGGTTCCGAAAGGCCTGCAGTACCTAAGGTTGCCGTTCTGCGAAGGCCAGGGAAGGAACAAAAGACCTCAGGAGGCCCTCGCGACTAGCTCCGTGGCCCGGCCTAGCACGGCGCGATGGAAAAGGTTCAAAAACCCTGTTGTTTTGAGAACCCCGAGGAGGGGCCTGGCCCGATTTCCAGGTCCGTCTGGAGGAGGTGAAGCATACGAAATTCGAAGTGTTTCAGGATAAGGCCGGAGAGTACCGTTGGTACCTCCGAGCCGGCAACGGCGAGATCATTGCAGACTCCGCGGAGGGCTACGCCAACAAGACGAGTGCCCTCCATGGGATCGAGCTCATCCAGGAGTTGAATCCCAAGTCGGTCACGTTTGAGGATCTGACCGCGAAGGCGGCCGCGGCCACCGCGGCCACGGCCGAAGCTACGGCGGTGGCGGGCATGACAGTGGAACCCGCGCCGGCAGAAGCGATGACCCCCGCGGCCCCCGCGGCGGAGGCGCCGATGGCAACTGAGGTCGCCATGGAGCCCGCGAAGGACACGCGAGTTCGCAGCTCCGTGATCATCCTGGTCGTGGCGGTCGTGATTATCATCGGCATCATCGCCACGGGGTTTGCGCTCAGACTGCTGTAGCACGCGCAAGGTTCAAACCACGCTTCCGTTAACGGGCTAGAGGCGCCGAGGAGGGGCGCCGAGAAGTACCCAAGACCCTCTCGGGGGAGGAGGTGAGGTAGACGAAATTCCAACTTTACGAGGACAAGGCTGGGGAGTTCCGGTGGCGCCTTCGCGCCAACAACGGCGAGATCATCGCGGACTCCAATGAGGGGTACGTGAACAAGCGCGACGCCATGCACGGCATCGATCTTGTCAAGGAAGTGAACCCCGCCACGTCCGTCGAAGATCTCACGACCGAGTAGTTCCCTTGCCCGGCACCGCGAACGACGTGAATGCCGCGGCGGTCAAGGCTCGGTTTCGGGGGCCGTCAGTCCACAGGCGGGCTGTCAACGGCAGTAAGCCACGGACTGCCCCCCCCTTTCTTTCACTTCTCGCTGACATTTTCCAATAGAGCGGAGCCGCAGAATCTATTCTTAGGTCCGTGTGGATCGCTCTAGGCCACGTCTCAGCCGAACGCGGTGAAGACCGTCAGACCGATCGGAATGCTGAGGAACCCGACGACGATGTATGTGAAAAGTCGTCGCACTCGTTGACTGTCCGCCGCCAGCCCTTGTCCCGCGAGGACGGCGGCCAGGGCGAATAGGATTGTCCCGAGAAGGAAGTCGACCTCCTTCGCGCTCACGATCTCCGCGTTCGCAAAGGCAATGTCGGAACGGGTCTGGTTCTCCTGCTGTGGAGCGAACATGTCTTCGAGGTACGCGTTCACCGCCGTGTCGTAATCACCGTCGTACTCGGGCGTCCCGTTCCCGTTGAAGTCCAGATACCCGAGGCGCACGACGCGGGTGCGGTTCCGGAGCTCTTGGGCGAACTCGGTCTCTCCAATCGTATCGGCGAAGTCGGCCGTGATCAAGATGCGTTCGTCTCGGAGGATGATCTGATTGGCCTCCAGGGCATTGGTGCTGGCCTTTGTGAGGGCGCCCAGGCCCTCGCCCCGAAAGTCGGCTTCCGCCTCGCCGTTCAGGGCCGACAAGTACCCCGTGAGCGCCGCCATGCCGGCGGAGACCACGACCAAGACTGTGAGGATGAACTCGTAGGGCTTCTCGGCATACGCCCGCCGTAACATGGCTCCTCGGCCATCGTCAGGCTGAGGCCGTATTAAAGGCCGCGACCGAGGAAGAATGTTGCCGTATCGAACGTTCTTCCTGGGACGTAGAATTTATATATTCCGTAGCACATTCCGAACTGCCTCAGGGGGGAGCGGCCCGTGGGCGGAAGATCGACAGTACCGAGGGGTCGCGAACCAGGCCAGCGTGGGCGATGGCTTGCGTGCCTACCTTTCCTCTTCCTTTTCGTTGGTCAGATGGCTGTCCCTCTCTCCGAATTGAGGCCGCCAGGGCTTGTGAGCGACCTTACGGAGGCTACCCGTGGCACCGCGAGTCTCCCTGACTCGCCGACGGCCGCCCAACGGCTCTGGTGGTGGAGCGGAACCGTGGTTCCCCTGCTCGTCCACCGCCTGGTCGGAGAGATCTCAGGAAGCCTGTGGGATCTGCTCGGTCGCCCGCTCGCCGCACTTGTAGAGGATGTGACGGCTTCTCTGGACGCTTCAGGCGACGGCCAGGATGCGGCCGTGGGCCGCCTGTCCTCCACGGCCTTCGGCCTGGCCATCGGTCTCCTCCTGCTGCCCGTGACCGTCCGCGGCCTCGAGAAGGGATTGCGCGTGGTCACGGCAGTCCTGCCTCACGCCCTTCAACGATTCGTTGCCAAGCGCGTCGCACGGTTCCTCGGGAAGGCCCTCACCTACGTGACCCTCTCCCTCACGGCCACGGAGGCGCTCGGGTGAGTCCGGTCCTGATGAGGAGGCCCGCGAAGCTCTCAGCCTTCAGGACTTGAGCTCGACAAGGACCATTTCGACGTTCCCGTCTCCCAGGTTCTCCGGATTGTGCTTGGTGGCCGGGAACCACCCGGCCTCTCCGGCCTTCCACGAGATGTCTTCGGTGGTCCCGTCCTCGTTGTGAAACCGGGCCGCCCCGTTGGTGAGGAACACCCCCACGCCATCGGGATGCGTGTGCATCTCCGACGTCTCCTTGGGCCCGTACCAGATCCGCAGGACCCTCACCTGCTCGTTCTCAAACTCGACCTTGTAGTGCTTCGAATCCGCTTCGACTGCGTCCATTCCCATGCTCCTTCCTCCCGCGTGCGGCGCCCGACGGACTGCTCGGCAGGCCGACCGGGATGACCGCGCCGCGCACCCAGGTGGCAGCCCCCGCCAACAGGTTCGGCCTATAAAACCCGTCCCAAGGGGGAGTCAAGCGGTCCCCGATCACCTTTCCTTGCTGATGCTCCAGTAGCTGAGGTACCCGAAGAGCGGGATCACCAGTGAGACGGCGGCGAACGCGAGTTGTCCCAGCTGCGGCCCGAACTGCGGGTTCAGCAGCAGGGCGGCCGCGATGATCTCGGCCACGAAGAGGAGAAGTCCCATGACCACGACCAGCAGGGCCCCCCACCGCGTCTCCATCCAGGCCACCACGCCGAGCGTGCCAAGAAAGAGGAGGGCGAAGATGTGGGAAGCGGGTTCCAGCCCCGGCCCCAGGCCCGCGAGGGAAGCCGCCTGCGTCAGGGCGAGCAGAATCAGGACGACGACCGTGGCGAGGGTCCAGATTCCCTTCTTCATCTTCCCACTGTGGCGTCCGAGACCCTTGGGCCTTAAGAACCTGCCTCGATCTCGAAATCGTCACCGATTTTCGTCGGGTCGCACTTAAATACCATCGCATGGTAGCACGGCCCAGGCAAGCAGGAATTTTCGGATGGCCTCCCTGGCTCTTCGACCAAAGGCCCCATACCGCGAAATGGCCTGATTTGTCGCAAGAGCGTGAGACCATGGAAGAGAAGAATCTCGTGAAAGTGGATGAGCTGACGCCCGCTTCGAAAAACGCGGACGTCACGGTAAAGGTCCTCAGCCTCGGCGAGCGCAAGACCATCGATTCGAAGTTCGGTGGATCGCGTGACCTCGTGGAGGCCACGGTAGGGGACGAGACAGGCACGGTTATCCTCACTCTGTGGGGAGACCAGATTGATGGCGTGTCGCAGGACGACATCCTGGAGATCGACAACGGCTACGTCAGCCTCGTGCGGGGCCACATGCGCCTCAACGTCGGCAAGTACGGGTCGTTCAAGAGGTCGGACCAGGAGATCGGCGAGGTCAACACCTCCGTGGACAAGTCGGCCGACGAGTACGAGCAGGAGAGACGCCCACCGCGAGGCGGGGGGCGATCCTACGGCGGCGGGTCCCGCGGGGGCCAGAAGAAAAGCCGAGGACGCCGACGGTACTGATCCCTCGATTCATATCGACGCCCGCGAACGCGGGCGGTGAAGGTGACCTATTCGAACCCTACGGTGACAGCCTAGGCGCTCCTTATCGTTCGCCCCAAGACCGGGTCCGGTCCCGCTGTGTTACACGCCTCATCCGGCCCTGGTTCGGCTCGGCGGGCGGCAAGCCCTATTAGACCTCCTCCCTTCCTGTGTCCTATGGGCCAAGGGGAGAAGGTCATGAACGGAATGAACGTCCCCGAGCTCCGCGAGTACGTCTCGACGGTGAAGGCCGACCCTGCGGTGGCCGAACGGAATCCGACGATCGTGGCGCAATGGGACGGCGGCTCGCGGGCACGGCTCCGCTTTGAGGACCAGACGCTGCGGATCGGGGGAGAAGGCGAACCGAGTGCAATGGTGCTCCTCCTGGCCTCGCTCGCCGCGTGCGATGTGGAGGTGGTGGCCACGACGGCGACCCTCCTGGGCTTGGAGCTTGACCAGCTTGAGGTCGAGGCGAAGGGCCACTTCAACGTGGAGCGGCTTCTCGGGCTCGAGGACGGTCCTGATCCCGGTTACGACCGGATCGGGTACACGATCCGGGTCCGGGCTCCCGATGCCTCAGACGAGCAAGTCGAGGCGCTGAAGACCATGTGCGAGCGCAGCTCTCCGGTGGGGGACTCCCTCACCCGTCGCATTCCACTGACGCTGGAGATCGATCGCGGGGCGTAGGTCGCGTGTCTACGCGGCCGCCTCGGGCCCTTCCTGGCGAACGGCTCGGATGCGCCGGCGCGCCCCGATCGTCGCGAGCACGGTTCCCACGGCAGCGGCGCCGGTTCCGAGTCCAATGAGAAACCAATCGGGCTCGTCGGGCTGAACCCCCGTGAAGCTGTACCGGAGATCCACCTCCTGCGGAACCGCGTTGGTGCCCGCGGCATGCGTGAACACGAGGTAGTACGTCCCTGCCTCGCGCAGGCTGAGCGCGAGCACCCCGGCCGCCCCAGAGGTCTCTTCGATGATGAGTGGAGTCGAGGTGGCGCCCAGAAAGGCCTCGTAGTCCGCCTCGGCCAGGACGAGGACGTCGATGGCGCGCTGGGAGGTCTCCTGGAAGTCGATGTGGATGCGCCCTCCGGCCTGGAAGGGAATCTCGACCGCGTAGTACCATTGGGCGCCCGCGGGAATGCCAAAGGTCTCCTCGCCCTGGAAGGACGTCCGGAGATCCAACCCGGCGTCGAGGAGGGCAAAGCCGGCAAAGAAGAAGACGCCGGCCAGGACAAACAACACATGATAGCTACGTAGCAACGCTCCTCCTCCCCAATGCCTCCCGCCCATCCCCAGCGGAAAGGGAAGAACGCGACGGCCGGGATTAAAGGCTATCGCCCTTTCCGGATGTTGAGAACAGGTCTCGGACGGGCGGGCGAGAGGGCTAGGTCTCCGCGGTCAGCAGGTAACCGGGCCCGACCATCTCGTGGTCGATGCCACCAAACCCGTGCTCCTCGAGTTTCGATCGGAGCTCTTCGGGGGTGTAGAACATGGACTGATCGCCCCCGAAGGTCCTTTCGAACGCATGGGCCCGCCGACCCCGTCCGTGATTGGGATCGAATTCCTCCACGACGAAGCGCCCCCTCGCCTTCAGGACGCGCCGGATCTCCTCCAGTGCGCGGTCCGGCCTTAGGACGTGGTGGAACGACACGATCGTCGTCACCCGGTCGAAGTGGCCGTCGGGGAGAGGAATCTCCTCGGCCTGGGCGGAGACGAAACGCAGGTGGGGTCTTCGCAGCCGGCCGTACCGGAGCCTCGCTTCGTGCGGCTCGAGGACGACAATCTCCTCCGCCCCCTGTCCGAAGAGGGCGGTATACGCCCCGGTACCCCCGCCGACGTCGAGGAGACGAGAGCCCGGTTCGAGGGCCAAGGCGCGCCGGAGGTGAGGCAGATCCCCGCGGTGGGCGCGGACGCTCAGCCAGTCTTGGATCCGGAAGAGGCCCCCGCGCAGCGTCACGTTAGAGCCTTCGGACTTCCTCGCCCTTCCGGTGGTCGTGGAGCTCCAGGACGTTGCCGAAGGGGTCCCAGACCAGCCCATGGTGGGGGTCCCCCGGTTCGACCCGCTCCCCCCCGGCCTCCAGCGCCCGGGCGGCCTCCTCGAAGTTGGCGACGTGGAGGGAGATCGGGGTCGCGAGGCCCTCCTCGCCGAGGGCGATGGGGGTCACCCTTTCCTGCTTGTACAGGGTGAGCTGGCCGCCCGGGACGGCCACCACCGTCCACATGGGATCGGCCTTCCCCACCACCTGGAAGCCCAGCCCGTCACGGTAGAAGGCGAGGGCCCGATCCATGTCCTCGACCCCCACGAGGATGTGCCCGATGTCGCTCACCAGGCCTGCCATAGGGAGGCCATGACCCGAGGCGGGTATAACGATACGCCCGGCTACATTCGGCGGGCGATTCGGACATAGAGGCCCGGCATGGCTCCGTACGGGGTCTCAGGCGCGGCGTCCAGGGCCTCCTGCAACTGCACGCCGGCCACCGCGACCCACAGCGCCCCCTCGATGGCGGACCGAGCGCCCATCTCTTGCAGCTTCAGCGAGGCGGAGGCGTCCCAATCCTTGCCGAGGCCGTGGACCGCCGTGAGCTGCCGCCGGAGCCCTTCCGAGGGGGAGAGTCCCTTCTCCCCGAGGGCCTTCGACAACTCCGCGGCGTACGTCCCGAAGCTGATCTCCCCGCCCTCCCACTGCTCGACCAAGGGGAAGCAGCCCGCGTTGGCGCAGACGCCGATGCTCACGCTCTCCGCGGCATCGTTCGCCTGGGCCGCCGCCTTCGCGAACTCCCCCTGCCGGAGGAGCTCGGTGGCTGCGGTCAGCTTGTAGGTGTGATTCAGCAGCTCGAACAGCATCTCGCCCGAGCGGCCGCGTCCCCAGTCCTTGGTCAGGGCCTTCGCATCCGCCTCCAAGGTCCCTTCAGCTTCTAGGAAGGCGTCCAATTTCCCCGCCTCCTCTCGTAGGCTCTTCTGCAATCGCTCCTCGTCCCCCTTCCATCCCGGGGTCCAGAGGTAGTTGTGGAGCTCGTGCACGTCCTGTCCCATCTGCGCTTCGAGGCGCGAGAAATCGTCCATCGCCTCACCCGGATTCGATACATCCGTCAGCAAGATAAAGGGTGCGGCAAACCCGGTAGTCTTCTAAGGGGCCGCCCCTATAGGCAGCTGCCCATGGGCCTCATGGACGGGTTTGATCTCCAACTCCTCCCAAAGCACTGGCAGGAGGAGAACCGCCACTGGGAGGACACCTACTTCCAAGAGCTGTCGGAGGTCCAGGACGAGAAGGCGTGGCACCGCTTCTACCCCGAGCGTCCGGTCACCCAGCTGGCGGTCATCCAGACCCGACCCGACTCCTTTGGCACCTTCGCGTCCAAGGCCCTGGCCGCGGGCCATCGGACCTCGGAGTTGGGTTACCGGGTCAACCGGGCCGAGGACCTCAATGACGAGCAGTTCCAGATCGCCCTCAAGATCATCAAGGCCCAGGCCTCCACGGAGCTGGGGAGCATCCAGCAGCATCGGATGATCTACCGCAAGCTGGACACGGACAGCCTGACGGGGATGGACCACGAGATCGTGGAGGGCATCCACCGGACCGACGGGTACAGCCACACGTACCCGGGCCTGCTAGAGACCCTGAGTTTCTCGGCGAAGCGGGTGTGCGTGGAGGAGCTGCGCCATCACTACCAGATGGCCGGCGTCCTCACCCTGGACCCCACCTGGGACCAGCGCGACGGGCGTCGGTACGCGACGGAGACGATGGAGGAGCTCCTCGCCATGAAGCCCGGCCATCACATCCTGGACGCCTTCAACATCCCCTTCCTGAGCCTCATGGACGAGGGCGTCTTCATGGCCCTCATCGATCGCGTCGGGAAGTATCAGCTGGAGATGCAGCACCACTTCCTCTACGCCCCGATGGCCCTCTCCATGCCCTTCATGCGGTTCATGGAGGAGTCCTATCACCTGGCGGCGGGGGAGCGGTTGACCAAGGCCATCGCCGTGGCCGCGACCCTCGACGGCGGCAACTACGGGATCGAGGACCTCCAGCACACGATCAACGTCTGGTATCCCCGGGGCTTGGAGATGTTCGGGAGCGAGCTGAGCGGCCAGCAGGTGAAGGGCGTCTTCAAGACCCTCGCCAACGCCGAGGCCCAGGCCATCTTCGCCCGGGAGGTCAAGGGGAAGGTGCGGGACATCAACCTGGCCATCATCATGGCCAAGACGGGGCAGGATCGGCCCCGTGCCACTCAGATCCTGAACCGGATCCAGGGCATGGGCGAGACGGTGGGGGGCCTCCAACCGGAGGACCTGCTGCGCCTCCCCGACCGGCGCTTTTTCCGATTTCGGGGCCTGATGGAGTTCGCGGACTTCCGAGAGAGGGATCCCGAGACGGGCCGACTGGGCTACGTCTACCTCCCCTACGACCTCGACGGACACCTCATAGTGGACGGTCGGAAGCCCATCCCTCGAGAGGAGTACATCGAGTACCTTCGGACCGTCCTCCCGGAACGGTACCTGAACTGCGCGCACTGGGATGACATGCGGGATAAGTTCCTTCTCAACCCCCGCTGGCAGGACTCCGATCCCGTCCTCCCAAGTTAATCGCCGGCTGTCAGGTGCGACGCCCGTTTTCGAGGATCCATCAGGTCGGGTCGGTCTCGAAGGCTCCCAGGGGGACGGGTGCCGGTGACGACACCACGGATGGGGGGGCTCGGGGACGCTCGGCGCGAAAGGAGATCCCCCGGGTCTCGCACTCATCGGCCACTTCGGCGATAAGCGAACGCATGTGGGTTCGATCCGACATCCGGAGCAGGGCTTCTTTCAGAGGAGAACCCGCCAGTCTCGAGAGCGTCGCTTCCCGAACCCCCCAGCGCGCGTCCAGGGTTCGGCTGAACGCCTTCTGAACCCCGACCGCCGCGAACGCCTCGGCGACCTTTGCAGGCGTCCATCCGTCCGTGAGCGGATAGGCGGGAGCGAACCCGATCATCGTGGTGACGCCGAGGTCCGCGAGTTCTCGCAGACACCGAAGGCGGGCCGGGATGGAGGGAGCCCAGGGTTCCAGAAGGGCTCGAGCCCGATCGTCCAGGGTCGGAATCGACATGCCGACCTCAATTTCGCCGAACCGGACGAAGAGGTCCGCGTCCCGTCGGACGAGAGGGGATCGGGTGAGGATGGCGACGGGCCAGTCCGCCCGCAGAAGCACCTCCAGGGATCGACGGGTGATCCTGTACTTCCCTTCGACGTGTTGGTACGGGTCGGTCCCCGTCGAGATGGCAACGGTTCCACGGGGGAGTCTGCGCACGTCACGCGCGAGTGCAGTCGCGGCGTTTCGCTTCACGACGACGGAGGCCCCCCATTCCTCCCGGTCCACCCGAAGGAGGCGAGGCGAGTAGCAGAAGACGCACCCGTGGTAGCATCCGACGTAGGGGTTGAAGGAATAGTCCAGCCACGGGAGAGGGTCCTTGCGCAGCGCATGGTCGACGTGCACCTCCCGGATCGTGAATGAGCTTCGGGGCGACGGGACGTAGATCCCTCGCAGCTCCTCCATTCTTTCAAATGGGTGAGTCGGGCATATTTCTCTGCCTGTGGGAGGTACCCGAAACTACCGCCGGCGGGCCAGTACTTAAGGGGACGGCCATGGTGTCCCCTTGGAGTCCATGACTGACCCTGGCGTTCTCGGATCCGTTGGGCACACTCCCCTGATTCAACTTCCCCATCTCACCCCGGACAACGGTGCTGAAATCTGGGCGAAGTGGGAGGGAGCGAACCCTACGGGGAGCATGAAAGACCGAATGGCCCTCTCGATGGTCGAAGGGGCCGAACGGCGGGGAGATCTCCCGCCCGACGGTCGCATCGTGGAGTACACCGGGGGGAGCACAGGGAGCTCCCTGGCGATGGTCTGTGCCGCGAAGGGGTACCGTGCACATCTGGTCTCCTCGGACGCCTTCGCCGAGGAGAAGCTCAGGACGATGAAGGCGTTCGGGGCCAGCCTGGACATCCTCCCGAGTGAGAACCGGCAGATCACCCCCGCCCTCATCCAATCCTTGATCGATCGAGCAGCCGAACTCGCGGAGGAACCCGGCACCTTCTGGACGGACCAGTTCAACAATCCCGATAACCGACGGGCGTACCGCGCAATGGCGGAGGAGACCCTCCATGACCTAGCGGGGGAGGTGGATGCGTTTGTCATGGTGGCGGGGACCGGCGGATGCTTCTCCGGCAACGCCGAGATCTTCAAGGGGATGGAGAACGCCCCCACATGCGTGGCCGTGGAGCCTGCCAGCAATCAGAATCTCTCGGGCGGCCCGTTGGGTGCCCACCGCATCGAAGGGATCGGGCCCGGGTTTGTGCCCAAGATCATGCGGATGGACCTCGTTGACGAAATCCTGCAGGTGGCGAACGAGGACGCCAACAGGACCGCCCGGAAGCTGGCAGGTGAGGAGGGCGTCTTCGGCGGGATCTCCTCCGGTGCCAATGTCTTCGCCGCTCAGGAGGTGGCCCGGGAACTCGGGCCGGGACACCGAGTCGTGACGACGATCGTGGACTCGGGGCTCAAGTACCTCGAGCAAGGGCTATTCTTCTAGGCGCGGAACCTGAACCCTGGGGACTTACGCCTTCCTCCGAAGCCGCGTCTCGACGTAGACCTTGAAGTCTTCCCCCGGTCGGGCGAGCTCGAAGGTGTTCTGGAACTCGTCGTCGGGTAGGAACCGGAAGGTCTCCCTGCCCTTCCACCCCTCGGGAAGATTCTCGATGCTCTCTGTGAGGAACGTCAAGGTCCGCTCGTCATCGGATACCTCGTCCAAGACGTACTGGTTGACATAGCCCTCGACGAAGAACTCGCGAAGGACAAATGCATCTCGCATCTCGTCATAGCTGATGAAGCTCCAGTCCTCGTGGACCTCCCCCTCGGGGTTCTTCTCCTGAGGTTCGTACACCGAGTGGTTCCGAATCCGCAGGAACTTCCCCTGCAGGACGAACTCACAATCCATCTCCTCTGACCCCTCTCCCGGGAGGCCGGTCCCGATTCCTATCCACTCCCCCAGAAGGGGGCGAAACGGCGCCCACCGATCTGTCTCTTCCTCTCCCATTGGCACACGTCCTGGGACGGCCCAGTCCCCTCTCCGGCCGGGACGGCCGCCGCGCCCTTCCAATGTGCGACGACACATTAATAACCGCGGCGGCTTCGCCGTCGCGGGATGCGTCGGATTCTGGTGGGAATCACTGCCCTAGTCTTGGCGGTGGTCCTCATTCTCGTCACGCTGTCCTTCCTGCGTCCCGGAGCGCCACCCGAAGGCCCCGTCGCGCTCACCTTCATCGCCGACGCCGCCACCCGGGGAAAAACAGCCGAAGGCGTGCTGACCAAGTACTTTGGCGTGCTCCCCTCCGGCTAGGGACGGCGACCTTAAGCGGGCGACCATCTTCCTCAGGCCATGCGGGGGAAGTCCCTCGACCTGGACGCCCTCATGGCGCTCCCGACCATCTTCTGGGGGCGCGTCTCCCCGGACGGGGCCCACGTGGCTCTCATGATCCATCGCCTCCACCCCGCGCTGGACGTCTTTGACCTGCGCCCGGACGGACCCGGGACCCTCGAGGCCCTGACTGACACCCCCGAACGGACCGTCCTCAAGGGGTGGGCCCCCGACTCCCGTTCCGTCCTGGTGGCCGAGGACCGAGGGGGGAACGAGCGCCAGACCCTCTATCGTATCTTCTTGGACGAACCGGGGCGGTTCCACCGCCTGACCGAGGCGGAACCCGACCACTATCTCCGAGGCGGCGAGCTCACCCCGCGCGCGGACGCCCTGGTGTATGCGGCAAACTTCGATTGGCAGGCGGGCCGGGAGATCGAGACCTTCCAGGTGGTCGTCCAGGACGTCGAGACGGGCGACCGGACGGTCATCGCGTCGCCGGCCAAGCGGGGCAACGTGTACCCCAGCGTGAGCCCGGACGGCCGCTGGGTCCTCTACAACCGCCGGGATCGCCATCCGGCGGGCACCCAGTATTGGATCGTCGGGATCGACGGCACGGACGACCGAGAGGTGCTCAACTTCGGCGACGAGGCGGACGTGTTGGCGACCTGGACCTTCGACGGGCGCGTCGCCTTCCTGACCGACTCGTTGGACGGGGTCCGACAGGAGCGGGGGAGCGTCGGCCTCTTCGACCCCGCGTCGGAAGCGATGGAGTGGGTGCTTCGGCCCGAGGAGGATCCCCGGAACATCGAGGCCATAGGGAGCCCGCATCCACGGGAGCACCTGGTGCTGCAGGAGACGCGGGAGGCCCAGGATCGGTCCTTCCTCCGCGACCTCCGTTCGGGGGAGGAGGTTCTCGTGGGGTCGACCCGCGGGACCCTCACGCCGCTGGGTCCGCTCGGGGGCGACGAGTGGGCGGGTTTGCACTACAGTTCGACAAACCCCACGGACGTGGTCGCCTTCGACCCCAAGAAGCTCGATCCCCAGCGCCTTCGCAAGCTCACGGATGTCCTCTCCCTCAGTTCGGTACGCCGCCAGGACTTGACGCCGGCGGAGGGGTTCCGATGGAAGGGGAGGGATGGCCTGGCCCTCCACGGCTGGCTCTACCGCCCCACGTCACCCTCCGGAAAGACGGTCGTCAACGTGCATGGCGGCCCCACCGCCCACTCCCGGGACGCGCTGAACCCCCAGATTCAGTACCTCTGCTCCCGGGGGTTCACGGTGTTCGATCCCAACTATCGGGGTTCGACGGGATACGGCGTGCCCTTTCGGGAGCTGATCCGAGAAGAGGGTTGGGGGGGCGAGGAACAGGAGGACATCCGGGCGGGTATTCAGGCCCTTATCGCCGGCGAGGTCGCACGGCCCGGCGCGGTGGGCATGACGGGGACGAGCTACGGCGGGTACTCGAGCTGGTGGGCGATCACGCACTTCCCGCCCGAGGAGGTGGCGGCCGCGGCCCCGGTGTGCGGGATGACGGACCTCATCGTGGACTACGAGACGACGCGGCCCGACCTCAGGCCGTATTCGGAGGAGATGATGGGCGGCTCTCCGGAAGAAATTCCCGAGAAGTACCGCGCGCGGTCCCCTGTCCACTTCGTGCGGGACATCCGCGCAGAGTTGCTCATCGTCCAGGGGATGCAGGACCCCAACGTCACCCCCGCCAACGTCCGGGAGGTGGAGGACCGCTTGGACGAGGCGGGGATCCGCTACGAGAAGCTCGTGTTCGAGGACGAGGGGCACGGGATTTTTCAGATCGCGAACCAGAAAGTCCTCTTTCCCCGGCTTGCCGAGTTCTTCACGAAGATGCTGGACTAGGCGACTGGGGTCAGGCCTGGATGTGCCCTGCCATCCAGCCCAGGATCCGCTCCAACCGCTCGATGCGATGACGGGGCTGACCCGACCGGGAGAGCTCATGGCTCTCGTCCGGGAAACGAGCCAGCTCCACCTCCTTCCGGAGACGCTTCAACGCCACGTAGAACTGCTCCGCCTGCTCCATCGGGCAGCGGTAGTCCTGCTCACTGTGGATGATCAGCAGGGGCGTCGTCACGTTCGTCACGTGGTTGATCGCCGACTTCTCCGCGAACTTGGCCGGCTCGTCCCAGGGGAGCGCCTCCATCTCCTCCTCCCCAAAGAAGTAGCCGATGTCGCTCGTCCCGAAGAAGGACTGCCAGTTGCTGATGGAGCGCTGAGTGACCGCGGCGGCAAACCGGTCCGTCTGGGTGACGATCCAGTTCGTCATCAAGCCTCCATACGAGCCCCCGGTCACCCCCACGCGATCCGGGTCAATCCACCCACGCTCCAGGGCGTAGTCCACCGCCTCCATGAGATCCTTGTAGTCCCGGTCCCCGTAGTCCCCGACAATCCAGGCCGAGAACTCCTCCCCGTACCCCTGGGAGCCGCGGGGGTTGGTGTAGAGGACGTGGAAGCCATGGGCCGCCAGGAGGTGGAACTCCAGCTCGAAGGCGTGGCCGTAGGTCGTGCGCGGACCCCCGTGGATCTCCAGCACCGCCGGCCGGCGCCCCCGCCCTCCCCGGAGAATCCACCCCTCGACGGCGTGCCCGTCGCTCGCCTCG
>JBHIBW010000001.1:0-29157 GCA_046759265.1 Thermoplasmata archaeon | reverse complement strand
CGAGCCCAAGCCCCTCGTCTCCGGGATCATGGAGGGGAACATCGTGGAGCTCATCACGGGTCCCTTCAAGGGAGAAAAGGCCCGGGTCATGCACATCGATGAGGCCAAGGAAGAGATTACGGTGGAGCTGTTCGAGGCCATGGTCCCCATCCCCGTGACGGTGCGCGGGGACAACGTGCGCGTCCTGGAGAAGGAGACGAGTTAGGTGGAGACCATCGATGTCCTCGTGGAGGGCGGCCGTGCCACGGCCGGTCCGCCCCTTGGCCCCGCGCTGGGTCCGCTCGGGCTGAACATTCTTCAGGTGGTGGAAGCGGTGAACGAACGAACGGCCGCCTTCGATGGGATGAAAGTCCCCGTGAAGATTCTCGTGGATCCCGCTCAGGGCACGTTTGACTTGGAGGTCGGGACCCCAACGACCTCGGCCCTGCTCCTCAAGGAGGCCGGCCTGGAAAAGGGATCCGGCACCCCCCGGACCGAGACCGTGGGCAACCTCAGCCTGGCCCAGGTCGTGAAGGTGGCCCAGATGAAGGGCGACGGCATCCTCGGGGCCGACCTGAAGGGGAAGGTTCTCGAGGTCCTCGGATCCTGTGTCTCCCTCGGGGTCACCGTCGAGAATAAGGAGCCTCGAGACGTGCAGGCCGAAGT
The DNA here is from genome assembly GCA_046759265.1 of Thermoplasmata archaeon. GTDB lineage: Archaea > Thermoplasmatota > Thermoplasmata > RBG-16-68-12 > JAJISG01 > JAJISK01. The sequence continues at coordinate 28,512 of JBHIBW010000001.1, read as the reverse complement.
GAAGGCGGGTCTGCACGACGGGCGCCTCCAGGATTGAGCGTCCGACATTCGTCCGGCCCGCGAGGCACTAGGCGGAGCGGACTTTCGCGGCGTTGGCCGACCCCCCGCCAAAAGCTTATTATCGCCTACTCGCTAGTTCGAGGACCCTGTAGGAGGCGCAGGCCGCAGGGACTACAGAGGGATCGCGTTGGCAGAAGAGGGGCTCGTCGAAGGCATTGAGCAGGCCTTGGAGCGGGCGAAGCCCCGCAACTTTGCGGAGAGCGTCGAGGTCGCCATCAACCTTCGGGACATCGACCTGAGCGTTCCTTCGAATCGCATTGAGGAAGAGGTCATCCTCCCCAAGGGCCGAGGCCGAGAGGTAAAGATCGCCGTATTCGCGAGCGGGGAGATGGCCGTAAAGGCGCGGGATGCGGCCGACGCCATCATCGCCCCTGAGGACATCGAAACGCTGGCGGAAGACAAGGCCAAGGCCAGGGCCCTGGCCCAAGACCACGACTTCTTCGTCGCCGAAGCGCCCCTGATGCCCGCCATCGGTCGCCGCCTAGGGACGGTCTTGGGGCCGCGAGGGAAGATGCCCCGGCCCCTCCCGCCGGGCGGGGATCCCCTCCCGGTTATCCGGAACCTGAAGAGGGCCGTGCGCGTGCGTTCCAAGGATCGCCCAACCTTTCACGCGGCCGTCGGGACCCGGGACATGAAGCCCAAGGACCTGGCGGAGAACCTCGAGACGATCCTGAAGCGTGTGGAGGCCCAGCTACCGAGGGGTCGAACGAACATCGGATCGGTCTACGTCAAAACGACGATGGGGCCGGCCGTCAAGGTGGTCTGATGGCGGAAACGACGGAGCACCCGAAAGCAGCCGCTGTCCAGGAGCTGGCCGCCTGGCTGACCGAGGCTCGGGTTGTCGGCCTCGCCGGCATCGAGGGCATTCCGGCGCCGCAGATGCAGCAGATCCGGGCGCGACTTCGTGGGACGGTGGACTTCCGCATCATCAAGAACCGGCTTCTGTTGCGGGCCCTTGAGACCCTCGCCCCCGATCGAACGGGTTTGGAGGGTCTAGAGGGATTCCTCACGGGCCCCACGGCCCTCGTCGCCACGGAGGAGAACCCCTTTCGGCTCTACAAGGAGCTTGAGGCCACAAAGACCCAAGCGCCCGCGCGGGGAGGAGAGCTCGCCCCGGAGGACATTGTGGTCCGCGAGGGCGATACGCCTTTCAAGCCGGGCCCGATCGTCGGAGATCTGCAGAAGGCCGGCGTGCCCGCCGCCATCGAGCGGGGGAAGGTGGTCATCAAGAAGGACAAGGTTCTCGTCGAGGCGGGCCAGAGGATTCGGCCTGAGGTCGCTCAGGTTCTCACACGAATGGAGATTCTACCCATTACCGTGGGTCTCGACCTGCGAGGGGTCCTGGAGGACGGTCGGCTGTACACCCCCGAACACCTCGCCCTCGACGAGGAGGGGGTCCGAAGCGATCTCGCTCGCGCGGCCTCGCAGGCCTACGGGCTCGCCTTGGGACTGGCGTACCCGACCCAGGCTACGACGCCCGCCCTGCTGAGCCGTGCCCAGGCTCGGGCCCTCGCCCTTGCCCTGGCCGCCCAGTATCCCGTGGACGAGGTCCTGACCCGCCTCCTGTCGGAGGCCTATGCGCAGATGAGCGCCCTCGCGAGTCACGTTCCGGAGGCCCTGGACGATGAGCTGAAGGCCCGCCTGGGGACGTCCCCCGCGGAGGAGGGGTCCCCCGAGCCCGAAGCCGCGCCTGGGGAGACCCCGGAGAAGGAGAAGAAAGCGAAGGAGAAAGAGAAGGGAGCCGACGACGAAGAGGAGGCCGCGGCCGGCCTCAGCTCCCTCTTTGGATGAAGATCGAGGAGGTGAAGGTATGGAATACATCTACGGCGCCATGCTCCTCCACTCTGCTGGACAGGAAGTCAACGAGGCCAACCTGAAGAGCGTCCTGAAGGCGGCGGGCCTGAAGCCCGACGACGCCCGTCTCAAGGCGCTCGCCGCGTCCCTCGAGGACGTGGACATCGAGGAGGCTATCAAGGGGGCGGTCGCCGCCCCCGCTGCCCCTGCCCCCGCACCGGAGGAGAAGAAGCCAGAAGAGACGAAGGAAAAAAAGAAGAAGGAAGAGGAAGAGGTCAGCGAAGAGGAGGCCGCCGCCGGCTTGGGCGCCCTCTTCGGCATGTAGGCCCCCGGACCCCCGGGGGACTTCCCCGTTAGCGAGCGGCAGCCTCGGCCGAGCCGGAGGACTCCTGCGCCCGGCGCCATCCTCGCTCTCGACTACGGCGGCTCCACGTGCACCGTCGTCTCGGCTCGCAACTCACGATCGACGAGTCGTTTAACCTTGGTGGCGATGCCGTGTCCCTCTTCGACCGTCAGGTCGCCCCCGACCTGGATGGTCAGGGAGATCGCCCGCCGCGTCCCATAGTCGTGAATCGAGATGTCGTGACACCGGCGGACGCCGGGTACGGCATGGGTCAGCTCCACGATTCGCCTGAGGACGGCCCGGCTCGGGGCCCGACCTAGGAGTCTCTCCCCGGACCTCCACAGGAGGCTCGCTCCCGTATAGACGATGAACAGGGATACGAGAATCCCGAAGATGGGGTCCAGGATCTGCAGCGACGGCGTCAGGCTTACCAAGTATATCGCGAGGGCGATGGAGGCCGTCAGCAGCGCGTCGTACCGGTGGTTCCACCCGTCTGCCCGAAGGGCGTCGCTATCGATTCGCCGAGCGATGGCGAACGAGAAGCGGGCCAGAAGTTCCTTGACCCCAGCCAGAACGGCCAGGACGAGGGCGAGCACCAGGCTCCCCTGGACCGTCGGATCGACGAGTTCGAAGGCGGCCTGGATCAGGAGGAGGACGGCAATGAAAATGAGGAAGGCCGCCACAATGAGGGCGGCGATCTGCTCCAATCTCCCGTGCCCGAAGGGGTGCCTCTCGTCGGCCTCCAGGCTCGCGTACCGAAAGGTCAGGAGGATGGTCGCCGAGATCGCCACGTCCCCGAGCCCGTTGAATGCGTCCGTAAGCACGGCGATGCTCCCGAGTACCGTCCACAGGATCAGCTTCGTGGCGAACAGGGAAAGGTTGACCCCAATCGATACGCCGGATTGGAGGTACCCATACCGGGCTCGGACCTTGGGATCCGCCGGGTCGCCCAGATTCGGGAGAAGGCCCACAGCCGTTCTAGGCGGGTGGACCTACTTAGAGATGATAGCGCTCAGAGCTTCCCCTCTTTCACCTTTTTCTGCAGCCGACTCCGACGCTGCTTGGCGTTGAAGCCGGTCGCCCGTTCGAGGAAGACGTTGTGGGCCCGGATCGTGTCGGCCGCCGTCGCGTCATCGACTCCGGTGTCCATCGTCATGTCGACATGAAGCTGGTTGCCTTCCACCCAGACCTGCATCGCCTGGATCGCCCCGTGGTGCACGAGGAATCCTGCGCCCTCCGGGGCCACGGAGTCGTAGCAATCCTCGAGGATGTCCCGGAGCCCCGCGCCCTCCAGCGTCTTGCCGTGACCCCGCTTGATGTCATAGGCCTGCATGGAATCAAAGGGCGAAGGCGAGACCCGGCAAAAAGGCTTCGAACTTCTTCAGGCGAGGAACCGATCTAGGTCGACCGACGCACGGGCGAGGTCCTCGACCCGGAGGTAGGTGTCCCAATCCTCATGGCACGAGCACGTTGGCTCATCAAGCCAATCCTCCCGCTGCAGAGAGTAGTCCTCCACCGCCCGCAAGACCACCGCGTCGCAATGTCCGCAATTATGCGTCCCCCGATGATGGCCGCCTCCGGTAGGTTTTGACAGGACCCGCGATTCCGTCCGCCGGACGGCCTTCAGCACCTCGACCAAAGACCAAAGCCACGGAGGGCGGTACTCCCCCCTCCGATACAACCGATCTACGAGGGTGTCCCTCTGGACGTTCGTCGGATTGATGGAGATCGTGTCCGACAGCCCGTCGATGGCCTGGACGGAAGCGATCGTGTCGTGCATGGCCGCCCGTTCGGAGAGGAAGGGAGGCTTGAACAGGAGGTAGGTCTTGACGGAGACGCCGGCCGCGTGCGCGACACCGACGGCTTCTTCATAATGGGCGAACGTGAAATCCTTGCTGACGGTGTGGTCCCGGAGGTAATCGCTGGCCGTCTCGAGGCCAATGGCCACCTCAAAGCGCGGACACAGGTCGAGGGCCTCCTCCAGCAAAGGCGTCCGGACAAGTTGCGGGAGGTTCTCCACCACCACCTTCTCGCAACGTCCCCCTAGGTCCCGTAGAATGCGTCTCCGGGCCGCCGCCGGGATTTCACTTGGGTCGAAGAAGTTGCCCGAGTTGTACAGCTTCACAACCGGCTGGCCCTGGTAGACCTCGAGGGCCGCACTCCACTGTGTCAGGAGATCTTCCTCCGACACGTTGACGTACCCGTCGCTCACGTACCCGCACATGGAGCAGCCGCTCTTCCGGGCCCAGTAGCATCCCTTCGTCCGGAGGATGAGAACAAACGCGTCCACCACCTTCCCGTCGAGAAGCTCCGGCTCCGTCCAGGCGGAGATATACTGCTTCGGGTCGTGGGGGCGCGTCGCCCGGGTTTCCTCGATGAGGGCAGCCAGCTCCGTCATCCACGAACGCTAGCGGCCGGGCCGTTAAAACCTTCACGCGCGATGAGCCAGACCGCGCAGACCGGCCATCACCCCGACGCCAAGGAGGACGAAGGCGACGAGGGGGAGGGCGAAGAGGACCTCGGGCGCCACCGTAATGACGACAGGAATGGGGAAGAGGCCCGGTGCAACGAACAGGATCTGGTGGGCGAGGAACGTGAGGAGGCCCGCGAGGGCCAGGGCGACGCCCAGGCCGGCCCCACTCCTTTCCTTGGCTTTCCGGTGGGAGGCCGCGAGGGAAGTTTCGGAGGCGACCTCGCCCCCGGCGGGGGACCCCGCATACGTGTCGCAGTTGTAGCAGTACCACCGCTCGTACTCCGCGATGTAGCTCAGTTCCCCGCCGCAATTCGAGCACACGCCCGGCGATTCAGAAGGGGCGGATTTAGCCCGAACTTCCATCACCACCTGGGCCGTTTCCCCCCCTCCGCTTGCCGACTCCGGCGGGGGGGCTGGGTCCCCGGCGGGGGCCTCGCCCTCGGCGGAGGGGGCCGACTCCTCCTCCAGAGGCTCTTCTCCCTTGAGCAAGAGTCCTTGCCGTCGAATGTACTCGAGGAGTCGAAGGCGAAGCTCGTACTTCATGCCGCTCTCGTCCAGGCTGTACTCCTTGGACCAGCGGATGAGCTGATCCTTGGACGCCAGGTCCATCTCTTCTCGCGAGAAGGGCGCAAAGCCCGTTGCCGTTCCCTTCGCTTCCGTCAAGGTCTGCCTCCGATGCCGTTAGGCGGGGACCGGGTCGTCCGGCGCGTATGCGCGGCAGCCGGTGCAGAAGTAGCGCTTGTACTCGGCGACGAAGACCAGTTCCTTCCCGCAGCGGGGACAGGGCCGTTCCGCGGGATGGGCGTCTTGCTTGTACTCCTGGCAGCCGTAGCAATAGTAGAGACCATGCTCCGGGACATAGACCAGCACCCGGCGGCATGCGGGACAGGGAACAATCTCCTCCGGCGCGTAGGCCCGGCAATGGTAGCAGTAGTTGCGGGCGTAAGGCTCGAGGTAGGTAAGCTCCGCACCGCAGGTGGGGCAACCAGGCATCTCACCGGTCTTGTGCTGCGGGAGTTCCCTATTTGAGGCTTTGCGGCTTGTAATCAAAAACGGAACCCAGGGGAGGAAAACGGAAGGCACCTGACCCGGGTTCACGCCGCCGCCCGCCCTTCGACCAGGCTCGGCTAGATTCCATGGCTCCGCTGTCGAGGGAACCCTTTTGTCGGATTATGAGGTTCTGCAGCCGTGGAAGACAGAGAGAGGATCGCCGGCCATCAGGTGAGGCTGACGGGGGCTATTGTGTTCGCGACGGTGATCGTCCTCATGTCCGCCTTGCTCGCTTTCATCACGATTCCTCCGCAGCCGATCGTCCTCCTTCTCGGCGTCCTCACCGCCGTGATCATCTACTGGGTTGCCCGAACATCCGGAGGCCCACGGTCCGGTCGGGGTGGTCCTCACGAGGAGCGAGTCGCCGTCTGCGCGGATTGCGGATCCCAGTACTGCATCGGTTGTGAGGAACGCTGCCCAGAGTGCGGGTCCGTTCACATCCGGCCAGGTTCATGATGCGGAAGACGGACGCCCGCCGCGCGGCGATAGGCCGTGCTCGCGGTAAAGCCGCCGAAGGGAGACGAAGGAAAGGTTCCCTTTCACCGTATTTCCCACGAGGTCTCAGGCGCGGGGACTCTGTCCACTCCAGAGGCGTTTGTCCATCTGGATGGGATGAGTCCTCGCCGTTTGTCCAGACGGGGAGTCAGTATGCCAAGGTTGTCCTCGGCAGACTAAAGGAGAAGCTGGGAAGCCTGAGAATCGAGCAACTCGATAGAGCTCGGGTTGAAATTGGGCGAGTAACAGAGTCTCTGCCATCGCTGTCCGCGACACTGAGACAACTCTCCCCCGAACCCGTTCGGGAAAAGGGTCTTGTTCGGCAAGTTTCCTGATGGAGCAGGGGAGAACAAGGATGAGCGAGGACACGAGGATCCGGAGAGCGAGGAGTATTGCGAAAAAGCGGTACGAATTCCGCTCCCATCTCTTCACCTACCTCATCGCGAACGCGCTTTTCGTGGTCCTCTGGTTTTTCACCGGCTGGTTCGAACCGTTCGCGTTCGGGCAGGGTCTCGACACCTTCTTCTGGCCGATTATCCCCATAGTCTTCTGGGGGCTGTTCCTGGTAGGCGACTACTATGACACCTTTCGGAAGGGACGGTGGGTGGACAGAGAGTCGGAGAGGATCCTGAGGGAGGAGGAAGGCGAGCGCCGAGGTTACTGAGGAGGCCGCGAATGGGCGTCGAGGAGAACAAGCGCGTCATCGAGGCGCGGGTCCAAGCGCACAACGCCCGGGATTATGCAACCTGGGAGAGCCTGCACACAGATAGCGTCACCCGTACGGCCCCGGAGCTGGGCAAGCCTCTCCAGGGAAAGGCCGCCCTGCTTCGTGCATTGAAGGATGGGATCGCTGACTACGACCACGACCTGGAAATCGAGCGGCTGGTCGGTGAGGCGAATCACGTGTACGCGGACCTCACGGCGAAGGGGCGACAGAAGCAGTTTCGCTTTCCGGCGAGCATGGCGTTCCGATTCGAAGGGGACAAGATCGCTCAGGTCGACGAGCACTACGACCTCTGGGAGATTTTCAGGAAGGCGGGGATGCCGAAAATGTCGATTCCCAAGGGGATGGGTTGGCGCATGCTGACGTCCCTCGTCATCGGCGTGAGTTGGCTCGTGTTCGCCATCATCTTCACGATATTCTGGGCTGACTCTCTGGGATTCAGTGTGTTCCAGGCCGTGGTGATCCTGCTCCTCACCCTTCTGGGGGCAGGCGGTCTCGTCGCGCTCCTGTGGGCATCCATGGGCTGGGGAGGCCGCGGCCGGTGATGGAGAACGGACCTCCCTTGGACTCAAGCATCCGCATTTGAAGCTGGAGAGGTAGATGTCATTCCCGAATCCGTCGTCCAACCATGGTCCGGGCACCCTCCCTCGGGCGAGGCTACTGGGCATCGCCGGATCGATTCTCTTGCTGGTGGGTTGGACTCCAGCCCCAGGTGCCATCGCATCGATTGTCGGCTTCCTCCTCATTCTCCTTGCGGTAAGGGATGTCGCACGTGCAACGGGGGACGAGGCCGCCTACAGGAACATGCTGTACTTCGTGATTCTGGCCATCATCGGTGCCGTCGCCATAACCTTCGTCATCTTCGTGGCGATGTCTGCCATGTTTGGTGCCTTCGCGCCCTTCTTTGAGATGCAACAGGTGCCGACCTTTGCGGAGTTCGCGAACGCCTTCCTTGTCACCTTCGTCGGCCTTGTATTGGTCTGGGCGATTTATCTCGTCTCGGCGGTCTTTCTCTGGTGGAGTTTCAAGAGAATGGCCTCCACGATCGGCGTTGACATGTTCAGGACGGCTGCACTCCTGTTCTTGATCGGGGCGGGCCTGACCATCGTATTGGTGGGGTTCATCGTCATCTTTGTCGCGGAGGTTCTCATGATCATCGCCTTTGCGTCGATACCCGACCCGCCTCCGTCGCTCCCCCAGAGCGGCTGAACGGTCGGCCGAGAACATCCCAGCCTGGGTCCCTGCTCACTCTGGGGGCAAGAGCCGCCGAAGGGATTCGAACCCTTGACCTACGGTTCTCTTGCGGGGTTACAAGACCGTCGCTCTCGCCGGCTGAGCTACGGCGGCGCGGGGTCGAAAGGAGGCGGGGGCGTAGAAGTAATTGTCGGGCTTGACGCCGCTGGCACCGACGGCCGAAGAAGCAACGCATCACGTTTTTCACTGATGCCCCCGTGCTTCAACCATGGCATCGGCCGACGTCCGCGAGGCCTACCGGCAGTTCACGACCGGTGTGTCTCTCGTGACCACCCGCGGATCCAAGGGGGATAACGTCATGGCGGCGGAATGGACCTTTCACGTCTCCTACGATCCCTTCCTCATCTGCGTCCACATCCGCCCGGGGAAGGCGACGTACGATGCGATCGTCGAGACCAACGAGTTCGGAGTCAACCTGGTGCCCGAGGACTTGGTCAACGCCATGGCCTTCGCGGGCCACTTCACCGGACGGGACACGGACAAACTCTCCAGCGATTTGTTTGACACATACCCCGCCCAGAAGATCGCGGCCCCCCTCCTCCGCGGTGCCACGCTGAACGCCGAGTGCCAGGTCGTACAGCAAGTCCCGATGGGGGACCACACGGCCTTCGTCGGGGAGGTCGTCGCGTTCTCGGTGGACGGCTCCCAGGGCCCCGTGGTCCTGCACAAGGGAGCCCGACACGCCGGCGAGAGGATCGTTCGGGAGACCGTGGTGGCCGTGGCGTCCACTCCGTCCGCCGTCGCTTCTGGAGACTCGGTTCGCATCGCGGGCGAACTCATGCTGAAGGATGCGGGCGCCAGGGACATCGCGTTGACCGTTCTCGACTCCCAGGGCACCGAGTGGGCCCAAGGGGAGACGACCACCGCGATGAACGGCCGGTTCGAGGTCGAGCTGCAGATTCCCCGTGACGCACCCAGTGGAGACTACCGCGTGTGGGCGCACCACGGAGAGGCCAAGGGCGCAGCCCGCCTGCAGGTAAGCGGCTAGAACTCCCGTCGCTTCACCACACGATATTGGGATGCATTGTTTTATATTACATGTTTTCTAGATTTTATTGAGATGCCCCAAGGTGCGGCTATTCTCTACGGCTGCTTAATGAGGTACGGAGGCCAGGTGATTGCCTCCCACAACCTCGGCAGCCCCCTCGTGGAGAACGGAGATCGCCTCTCCGGCGCGATGGAGTCGATTCTGGGCTTTGTCGAGCAAACCTCTCCGAGTTCTCGACGTGAGCCCTTCAAGGCCTTGGATCACGGCCCCGTCCGGATCCTCGCCCAGAAGGGCACGTTCTGCATGCTCATCCTCATCATCGTGGGTCATGAGGACGAGGCCCTTCGGCAAGGAATGCGGCAGATCCTGAACGGATTCGAGGACCGAAATGGGTCTGACCTGGCGGCGGCCGCCTTCGGGAGTCGGACGCAGAGGGACGGTCGGGACGCACTCGCCACGGTCTCAAACCTGATGAAGGTCTTCTGAGGGGAGTCCCCAATTCACCTCGGCAGTCCAGGACGTCGCCTCGTTTGCACGTTCGATTTTGGGCAGGAAATCCTTATACGGAGACCCCCGGCATGAATCGTCCTGAGGGCATCTTGGATGACAGTCCACCGCGTCAACTTGACCGTCGAATCGGTCGAGGATTACTTCGACATGCTTCTCGCCAAGGGGTTCCGCCGGGAGCCGGAACGATCCCCCACGGATGGGGAAGGATCCCGGTCACCAGCGGTGGTCTGGTCGCCCCTTGCCCTCGAGCTCATGGAGGTGTTGGAGGACATGACCCTCCATCCGCCCGCGCGAGATCTGTGTCGGCGGATTGGCTACCAAGCAGGGCTCGAAAGTGCCGAAGCCCTGGATCGGGCTCGGGATCCGAAGGTGCCCAAAGCCGAGACGCTTCTGGCCATGCCCCCCATCCTCGCAGGGACGGGATTCGGAACCAGCGAACTCGTGTACGACGATCAGCGAGACCGGCTGGAGTGGACCTTCGACCTGGGAACCGTCTTGGGCATCACGGGCCGCGAGAACGAGGGGCAGGCTCCTGCGTGTGCCTTCTTCGAGGGCCTCGCCGCGGGATGGGCTAAGGGAAGCCTGGGGCTTGACCTCCGAATCTCCGAAACGGATTGTGTCGCCCGGGGTGACGCTGTGTGTCGCTTCCGTTCGTGGCTGCTTCCGGGCTAGCGGCGCCCTCGGCTGAGGGTCCATCTGGCCTGGCGACATACGATTAAATATTGACGAACCGTTTGTCACCGCGTGTCTGGGGGTCCGATGCTCCAGCCTTATGAACTCGTTGTCCACAAGGTCCTCCCTACGATTCGCGCCCACCTCGCGCGGGTCCTCTTGGGGGAGTACCGGATGAAGCAGGTGGAAGTCGCCGACCACCTTGGCGTGACCCAAGCGACGGTCAGTCATTACAACACCCACGCGCGCGGGGAGGACGACGGCGTCCTCTCGTTGTTCCCGGAGATTGAGGGGTTCGTCATCGATCTGGCCGAGGACATCGCGGGAGGACTCTCCCGCCCCGCTCAGGTCGGCCGGGTAAACGCCATCTGTTGGCAGATCATGTACACCGATCGATTCTGTAACTACCACCGGGAGATTGCGGATTTGGACAACTGCAACGTGTGCTACGAATCGGTCCCCCAGTGATGCGACCCCCTTCCCCGGATTACGCGTTCCCCCAATTCACCCAGTAGACCTGCGCATAGCCGTCGTCGTAGAGCTTGAGGTACTGCGGTCCTAGGAACTTGGCCTGGGCCTGGGCGGACAGTGGCAGGGCGGGATCCCACGGCAGGAGCGTCACGCCCGCAATCAGGTCCGCATCGAGAACGACAAAGTCGATTCGGTCGCGGCCCGGCATTGCGACCATCTCGCCTCGGGCCGCCTCAAAGGTGGGCGCGTGAAGAGGCGCCGATACGGCATCGAAGGTGCCTGGAACACCCGCGAAGCCGAAGAGGATGGTGGAGACCCGGTGGTCCGTGGCAGTGAGGGAGGGGATGCGGGTGCCCGCCCATTCGACGCCCACGAGGGCCTCCGGTCGGGTGCCTTCGAAGTGGTTGGCTAGGGCCTCCCGGGGCGGGATGGCGGTCGCGGCGGCGAGCACGATCAGGCCTGTGAGGAGCGGGACGAGGATCCGCGTGCCCGTCCTCCGGTGCAGGAGCACCGCACCCATTCCCACGAAGGCTCCCATGAGCGGAAGCATGTACTCGAAATGCCGGTACGGGATCAGGAACGCGGGGGCCACTCCGCTTCCGACGATCCAGGAGAGTGTCAGACCCAGGAAGGCTCCCGTGATGAGGGCGCCTCGGGGGAGGAAGTCGAACGGCTTCCGCCCCGGGGCCGCGAGGAGGAGGAGGGGCAGGAAGGCCGCGGCGTACAGGAGCGTCGGGATGGCGGTCGGAATGTTCGTCCCGGGCACCTGGACCAGGGTCGTGAAGGCGAGGAGTCCGGCCACTGCAAGGGCCACGCCGGCGAGGACCTGCCAGGACCGTCTGGTGGGGGGCCAGCGAGGCCGATAGCGCCATTTCGCCCGCGCACGCCACTTGGCGAGGGGATACAGCACGAAGGGCAGCGCGATGACGACCCCCGCCGTCAGGAACGGCGAGACGCGCTCGAACCCGAGGAAGAGACGGAAGGTCTCCGCGTAGACGACCCAGTAGATGACATTGATCGCGACGAGGAAGGCCAGGAAACCGGTCTCCCTCCGGATCCCGCTCCAGGACGCGCGCCATACGGCAACCCGGAAGAAGAGAACGAAGAACGTGGCGACGATGAGGAAATAGCTTGACAGATGGTGGAGCGGGACGAGGGTGAGGGCCACCGGGATCAGCAGCCACAACATCCGGGAATCCGAGCGGAGCCGAACGAGGAGGAGGAGCCCCGTGGCGAAGAGGAGGTCACCCAGCGCGCCCGGGATGGCGTGCGAAGTCGGATACGCATGGGGGCTCAATACCGCGACGAGCGCCGCGGCCAGGAGGGCCGCCCAATCCCGCTGCGTCACCTCGCGCGCGAGCAGGAAGACCGGAATCACGACGAGAGCCGCAAGGATGGGCACAACCAGCACGGCCGCCGCCTCAATCGGGACCCCGGCCCACCCGACCACGGCGTTGAGCACGAAGAGCCCCGGGAACTCGGGGTACGTGACCCCCCAGCCGGAGTACGGGTCGGGCAGGGGCTGGGCCTCAAAGACGGTCCGCGTGAGGCCGAAGTACTCCCCAAAATCAGCACCCCAGTAGAGGAACTGGGTGACGGGGAGGAGGCGGATGTAGACGGAGAGGAAGGTCAAAGAGAGAAGGGCGAATGCGGTCGATCGTCGCACAGCCCGCCATCCGGAGTGGGCGATATTAACCTTGATGCACCTGGGGGAGCATCAGGCGTGGGTCCATGCGAGTCGCCATCTTCCACGATTACTTCGACAAGATCGGGGGCGGGGAGAAAGCCATGCTCACCCTGGCCAAGTCCCTGGATGCGGACCTGTTTACCACGAACCTTCGCCCCGAGGTTCTGACGCGCCTAGAAGAGCGCCGGGTTCGGATCCACGACCTCGGCCCCCTCGTCCCCTCGGCGCCCTTCAAGCAGATACACGCCACGCGGCGATTTCGTCGGGCCCGCGTGCACGGCTTTGATGCGTACGTCTTCTCGGGGAATTGGGCGCATCACGCGGGCGAACGACACCGGCCGGGGGTCCTGTACTGTTACACCCCGGTGCGGGCCTTTTACGATCAGCGCGAGGCCCTCCTGAGGAGCCTTCCGCCTTACCAACGTCCCTTGTACCGGGCCTGGGCCCGGGTGCACTCCAGTCTAGATCGAAGCTCCGTCGACGGCATCGCTCGTATCGTCGCAATCAGCGAGAACGTGCGACGCCGGATTCGTCGCTACTACGCCCGAGAGGCCCCCATCGTGTACCCACCCGTGGCCATCTCCCGGTTCCGATTCCGAGAGCTCGGGGACTTCTGGTTGAGCGTAAATCGCCTGTACCCGGAGAAGCGCGTCGATCTGCAGTTCGAGGTGTTTCGCCGGCTTCCGCAGGAGCGTCTCGTGGTCGTGGGAGGTTGGGCGCCCGGCGACCACAGCGCCCGCTACGTCACCGGCCTCGATCCCCCGGCCAACGTGACCCTCCGCGGTGAGATCCCTGAGGAGGAACTGGTCGACCTGTACAGCCGCTGCCGCGGGGTGCTCGCCACCGCTGTGGACGAAGACTTCGGATTGACCCCCATCGAGGCCATGGCCTCGGGGAAGGCGGTCCTGGCGACCCGTGAGGGGGGCTACACGGAAAGCGTGCGCGAGGGGGAGAGCGGTTGGCTCCTTCCGCCGGAGCCCGAGCCGTTTGTTCGGAAGATCCAGAGTCTGGACGATGCCACCCTTCTCGATCTGCGGCCGGCGGCGGAGGCCCAGGCCCGACGGTTTGGGGAGGAGTCCTTCGTGAGAGGGATGAAGGGGATCTTGGAGGCCGCCGCGCCCGACGCCAGCTTTTAGTAGTCCCGAATCCTCGTTTCGGTGGGATGCCGGACCGCTGCCCGCGTTGCCGCGTCGCACTCGAGAATCCCAGCGTCCTCGTCTGTCCGCATTGCAACTACGCCCTTCGGCTGCCTGCCGTGGGGAAAGCGGGGGCCGCCCTCCTCGGCGTGGGTCTGCTCGCTTACCTCGTTTCCCTCTTCTTGCCCGAGGAAATCTGGGTGAACATCCTCCTCGGCGGCACTCTCGCCCTCGTAATCGGCCTCGGCGCTCTGGTGACTTCCGGAATCCTCATCGGACGGGCACGCCGCGCCTAGCACGCGTTCGACCCGGCGTCAATCGAGGAAATCCTCCAACTGGACGACCTGCCGGCTCTCGTCGGAGAAGATGGATGCAATGGCCTCTTCGACGAGGCCAATGCGCTGCCGCAGGTACGGAGAAATCTGATACTCCTCGGAGATACGCTTCGAGAGCTCCAGATACTTGACGACCCCGCTCTTGTGGACCGTCAGCGTCAGCTTCCCTTTGCATTGAAGGCAGGATCCGGCGAGGGGCATCCGCCGGTACTTCGCGCCGCACTTCGTGCATCGGAATCGCTGGCTGGTGAAGGCCCGTAGGTTGCCGATCAGGTCGGGGAGAAAGTGGTGGTTCACGATTCGGGCGACCACGTCTTCGGCGTTGACGGCCCGGATCCGGTTTGCCAGAGCCAACTGCCCCTCAATCTTGGCGAGCATGCCCCCCTCCGTGTAGGCGGTCTGCAAGGGCGCCGCGTCCAGGCGGTCCACCTCATGGGTGAACCCGAAGCCCTCGAACTGCAAGACGGAACCCACGCGCGCCGCCACCGTGTCGACGAGGTTCTCCACCTCTCGAGGGTGCCGCCCCTTCTCCGCGGCCTCGAAGAACTCGAGGGGGTAGCGCCCACAGACCTCCAGGTTGTGGACCTCCCGATCCACTTCCTTGGGATCGATCCGGGTGCTCAGCACCAGCGGCGCGTCCATGAGGCCGCCGCGCTTCTCCGGCAGGAAGCCGCGACTGAAGTTGAGGAGGCCGTCGAGAAGGAGGATGACGGAGTCCTCGTCCCCGTCCGCGTCCCGGCGCTTGGCGGCATGGAAGTAGGGGTGGGCGAAGCACGCTCGTGCGGGGGTCAGGCCGACAATCCGAGCGAGGACGCCCACCGAGGTGTGGGGGGCTAGACCCATCACGAGGTGACCGACGACATCCCCCGTCTCCTCGAACCCGTAGTGGGGCTCCAGCCCGTAGGCGAGGGCGAGGAGGTCGTCGACGAAACGCCCGACCCGGACCAGGTAGGCCGCACAGTCGGTGGAGACCACCAAGTCCTGGGGCCGCAACTCGACGAGCTGGTCCTCGCGTGCCAGGACCTCTCCGAGCACGTCGGTTTCGTACCCCAGCTCCCTCGCCCGTGGGACGGAGAGGCCGACCTCGCCCGGTCGAAAGTGGGTGAGCGGGAGGTTCGTCATGTCGAATCGGCAGGTGCCATCCTTGAACACGTGGATCTCATGCTTCGCCCGCAACAATCCCTTCTCCAAGGCCTCGGGGGTCTTCAGCCGCGAGATCATGCCTTGGACGAGTTTGACCCCCGGCATCCGGGTGAGGCCCAACGCCTGGAGGGCCCGGCTGTGGACCTCCCGGAGGGGGACACTCTCCTCGACCGTTCGGCTCCCGGGGACCGTGTGGCCGCCGCAGGGGCACCTGGAGAGGAACCAAGACCGACCGCACTGCGCGCACTTCCGAAGCCCGACCTCCACCACGACTCGCTCCTTCTCGAGGGCCTTGGCAAGGAGGCGCTGCGGGCCACCCTGGACGCCGAGGGGGAAGAGGGCGTGAGGCGGGGGCTTCATCAGTCGAGGCCGTGCCTTCTCCGGGCGACCCATGCGCGCCCCTATCCGCGTGGGCCCGCGGGCTCGATGGGGGATTCCGGAGAAGCGCGAGACGTACTCGAGGGGGTCTTGCGCCTCCACATCCGCTCCGGGCTGAAGCCGGTGGCCCACCATGCTGAGCCCCAACCCGAGGAGGAGGGCCGGGCCGTGGCGCCCGA
Source organism: Thermoplasmata archaeon (assembly GCA_046759265.1). GTDB lineage: Archaea > Thermoplasmatota > Thermoplasmata > RBG-16-68-12 > JAJISG01 > JAJISK01. Next base: position 12,820 of record JBHIBW010000001.1, on the reverse strand, counting down.
CCTGGAGGGTGTCGCCCTCCCGGCGGAAGAGGGCCCCGAGTTCCACGAGCGGGGCCTGCAGATCCGCATCGGCCGGGATCTCGAGCCGGCCTTTCGCTCCCCGGCCCCGCCTGGCGAGTTCCTCGCGCAGGTGACGCAGATCCTGGACGGAGAGCTCGTGCCAGAAGAGGTTAAAACGGGGGTGCATGGGCACGCCGTACTCGCGGGACCAGGCCTCGGCCTCCTCGAAGGCGGGGCGTTCCCAGTTCTCCGGTAAGGGGTCGGCGTGGAGCTCGAGCTCCGTCCGGTACCAGTCCAGACCGTAGGCGCCGGGGAGCAGGGCGTGGTTGTTCTCCAGGAACTCGCCAACGGCGACGAGGAGTTCCCCCAGATCCACCAGGCTCACGACGTCGGGCCGAAGCCGGCGCGCCTCCTCCAGGGTTGACACCTCGGTCAGGCTTCCATCCTTCAGGAGGACAAGGGGCCCCTCGATGGTCTCACAGGGGGAGACCGCTCCCGCCTTGCCCGGCCGCTCGACCTTGATCTGGGTCCCAACGGCCACGAAGTCGTCGACGAGATGCATGGTCGCAGGGTGGACGCCCAGCGCCGCGAGTCCGGTCGCCCGGGTCCGGCCGTACCGGAGGCGAAACCCGCCCTTCCGGCTCGGGTGGGCCAGCACCGGTCGGCCCGCGATGATGTTCTGAATGAAGCTGGGCTCCTTGTCCGCCTCCTCCTCTCCGTTCTTTCGCTCTTCCACGTACCGCGTCAAGAAGTCCCACCCGTCGATCTGGAGATTGCGGACGTGTTTGAGAATCTTCGGCGCCTTGAGGCAAAGTCCCTCGGCGATCACCAGACAGGCGCCGCCGCGGATACGATTCGTCTCCACCCGGGGGAGGTCCCGATGGCCGCTGATCTCCTCCTCCTCTGTGCCTTCGCCGTTGATGCCGACGGGGCAATGGCCGACGACCAGCTCGATGTCGTTCCCGGAGGGGGTGTGCTGCAGGTGCTGGAGGCGCTTGTAGAGCGGAATCTCCTCTTTGAGGCGCTCCACCTCCTCTTTCGTCGGCTGATACGCCCCGATTCCGAGCTCCCGCCGGACTACGTCGGCAATCAGCACGCTGAGCGCCTGGGCCGTCCCCCCGGCCGATCGGATCGGACCGGCGTAGAACACGTCCAGGTAGTTGGTCCCGTCCTCGTTCCGCTTGACTTGGACGCCCCCCAGCCCTTCCAGCGGGGCCACTACCACGCCCTCGGTGAGGAGGGCGAGGCCCGCCCGAATCGCGCGCTCGATGCGCTCCTCCACGCTCCGCCCCGGCTCCTGCGCCAGTTCCCGCGCCAAGAGGAGCGACGTCTCCTCTCGGTCGTGGTGGGCGCTCAGCTCCCGGATGCGTTGCCCAACCCCTTGCAGGCCATAGGCTTCCAAGAGGCGTTCCACCCGACTCGGCAGGTCCTCCGCCGCGAGGACTTCCACGCTGAGTTCCGGGTCCATCCCCTGGGCGCGGGCGCGCCGGGCGAGGCTGTAGCACGCCTCCGCCTCCCGGTTTAGCCCTTCCAGGTACTCCCTCATTGCCTGGCTGGAGCTAAGGTCAGTCATCCCATCACGCAGAAGGGGGGAGGTATGGACGGGTCGCTATAAAGGCTCACCCGCGCGCTGTCCCCCGCCTTGATATGCGAGGACCGGCTAGGCCGGACCGATGGAGCAGGTCACCACCCCCGACGAGTTTCGCGAAGCCGTCGTCGAGGCGGAGGAACCGGTTCTCGCGCTCTTCCACGCGGTCTGGTGCGGCTACTGCCGCGACTTTCTCCCCCACTTTCGCGGGAGGGACACGGGCCCGATCAAGAAGGTGGAGGTGGACCTCTCCGAGGAGATCAACCCGTTGTGGGACACCTACCGCGTCGAGGTGGTGCCCACCCTGATTCTCTTTGCGGGCGAGCGCATTCAAGGCCGGGTCGATGGGGTCCTGGGGCAGGGTCTCACGGAGGCCAACCTGGAGGACCTCCTGGCCGGAGCCGAAGCAGGGTGAGGAAGGGCTGACAGCGTTCCGCGGACCCGTTGGCCGTCAACGGCAACGGTTCACCCGGTTACCGAAGTGACCAGGCTAGCGCGCCTAGACCAGGGGTCCACGACCCTTGCGAGGCCAACCTTCCCACGGGCTCGCGCACCGCAGTACCAGAGGGAACGCAGGCGGGCTTAACTTCCGGGTTCGGGATGGGACCGGGTGTATCCCCGCCGCTATGGCCGTCACACCCTTCCGCGTTCGTTACCCGACGCGGCTGCTTAAGCCTTGTGGAATCCGCTCACACGACGGCGATCAGTGCAAACAAGGGGGCGAAGATGACCGCCACCTTCCCCACGAGCTTGATGAGGATGTTCAGCGACGGGCCGGAGGTGTCTTTGAAGGGGTCGCCGACCGTGTCTCCGATGACCGCGGCCTTGTGGGCCTCCCCGCCCTTCCCTCCGTGCAGCCCGGACTCGATCAGCTTCTTCGCGTTGTCCCATGCGCCGCCGGAGTTGGCCATCATGACCGCGAGGAGGAAGCCCACGAAGAGGGCGCCGAGGAGCAGGCCGGCCAGGGCTTCAGGTCCGAGGCCAAACCCGACCGCCAGAGGGACGAGGAGGACCAGCAGCCCGGGGACGAACATGGCACGGAGGGCCTTCCGCGTCACGAGGGAGATGGTGGCGCCGTAGTCGGGCTTTGCCTTCCCCTCCCGTAGGCCCGGTGTGTCGCGAAATTGCCGTCGAACCTCCCGAACGACTTCGAAGGCCCCGGAGCTGACCGCGCGGAGGGTCAGCGCCGAGAAGACGAAGGCGAGCAAGCCCCCGGACAGGAGGCCAATGACGACGCGGACCTCCGTGAAGGTCAATGGGAAGCTGAGGATCGGGACCACGCTCACGTCCGCGACCACCAGGAAGGTGGCAATCCAGGCCAGCGCCGCGAGGGCGGCCGAGGCGATCGCGAAACCCTTCCCGATGGCCGCCGTGGTGTTCCCCACGGAGTCCAGGGCTTCGGCCCGTTCTCGGGCCTCCGGTCCCAGGCCGCTCATCTCGGCGATGCCCGCGGCGTTGTCCGCGATGGGTCCATAGGCGTCCGTCGAGAGGAGCATGGCGAGCGTGACCAGCATCCCCACGGCCGCGACGGCGATGCCGTACAATCCCGCAAAGGCGAAGGCCACGAAGGTCGCCCCAGCCACGACCAGGATGGGCGGGATGGTGCTCAGGAACCCCACAGCCATCCCCTCCATGACGTTGATGCCCGCTCCGCTCTCGCTCGCCCCTGCGATTCCCCGGACCGGACCGTATTCCGAGGTGAAGTACTGGGTCGAGAGGCCGATCAAGAACCCGCCCACGAGCCCCGTCACCATGGCGAGGAAGGGGGCGAGCCCGTCCGCGCCCAGGAGGAACTGGGCGGCAAAGTAGCCCACGACGATCATGATGCCCGTGCTCACGTAGACGCCGACGTTCAAGGCCGACCGCGCCGCCTTCGCCTCCTGCTCGTATCCCTCGGCGCTGCGCCGAGGTCGTACGGCGAGGATGCCTGCCATCGAGGCGAGGAGACCCACGGCCCCCATGAGGAGGGGGAAGAGGGCGTAGTCCACTCCAAGGTTGAGGGCAGGGGCCAGGGCGAGGACCATGGTCGCCGCGATGGCGGAGACGTAGGACTCGTAGAGGTCGGACCCCATCCCGGCGACGTCCCCGACGTTGTCCCCGACGTTGTCCGCGATCACGGCAGGGTTCCGCGGGTCGTCCTCGGGAATGCCCGCTTCGACCTTGCCGACGAGGTCCGCTCCCACGTCGGCACTCTTTGTGAAGATGCCTCCGCCGACGCGAAGGAAGAGGGCCACGGAACTGGCCCCGAAGGCGTAGGCCAGCCAGACCTCCGGCTCCGCCGGGAAGGCGGCGAAGAGGCTGGTGATGCCGATGAGGCCCAGGGCCACCGAGACGGAGCCCATGACGGCTCCGCCAAAGAAGGCCGTCCGCATGGCTCGGGTGAAGCTTCCCGAGACGAGATTGGCCGTGCGCACGTTGGCCCGGGTGGCAATCCACATGCCCAGGTACCCCGCGCCGAACGAGGCCGCAGTCCCCAGGGCGAAGGCCAACCCGAGCTCCCAGTGGACGGTTCCAGGCGAGATGACGAAAGTGAGAACCAAGACCAGGATTACGGTGAAGATGAACAGAGCCCGGAGCTCGCGCCGCAGGAAGACGGTGGCCCCAACCTGGATGAATCCGGCGATCTCGCGCATCCGGTCTGACCCCTCCGGCTGGCGCAGAATGGCCCGGACCAGGAGTGCGGCAAAGACCAGGGTGAGGCCCGCTACCCCGAGGGCGATGAGGACGATGTGAAACATAACTTACCCTCTTGCAGGGAGTCTCGGGCGGAGGACGTTCGAGCCCCTTATAAACTCAAGGCCACCAGGCTCAGAAGAGAGCGAAAAGTGGGTTCCCCACGAGGAACGCGAGCACGAACCCCACCGTGAGCGGAATGAGGAACGGGATCTGGGGCGTCACCCACACGCGGTCCACGCCGGCCGCTCGCAGGGCCTCCAGGTCGGCCTCCCCGGTCGTCGTGCGCGGGACGATGTGATGGCGGATTCGGCCTTCCGTCAGCTCTTGAAGGGTCCACGCGAACCGGGGCAACTCGTCCACCGGCGCCTTGTAGCCGAGGAGGAGTTGAGGCCAACGGCGGTCCCCGCGGGCCAGGTTGCGGAGGAGGAAGGCGACGGGCAATCCGACGAGTAGGAGGGCCCCCCAGAGAAGGGTCGTCAAGGCGAAGGGGAAGAGGAGTTCGAAGGGGGCCAGAAGAGGGGGACCGATCGCGAGAAGCGGGAGAGGCCCGAGCGTGGGATAGCCCGGAACGAGGACGCCGATGGCCATGAAGGCCTTTGCATCGGCCCCGCCCTTGAGGAGTCCCAGATAGTAGAAGGCGTATCCCAGGAGGATCACCGTCAAGATGCCCAGCCCCCGAATGATCAGGGCTTGCTCGTCGGGCCCCTGGCCCGAGAAACCGAAGACGAGAAGGAGGACGGCAAGGCCGCTCAGTCCGTAGAAGAGGACGGTCGAACCGTAGATGAAGCGCCCTCCCCCCCTCTCCCAGAGGACGTCCAGGAAGAGGAGCGCCGGGGGGACGAGGATCAGGTAGGGGAGGGGGTTCTCCGTCGTCAGGACAAGCTCGGTCGCGAGGAGGGCCAGACCGATGCCGGCCATGAGGGCCCACGGGCCGTCACCGACTCGCCTCGTACGCCAATCGGCGATGGAAGCGAACGAGAGGAGGAGCGCCCCCACGAGCAGGCGGAGGATGGAGAGGAGCACGGGGGGCCGGAGGACCGTGGGCCTACATAAGCTGCCCCGTCTGGGTATCTTCGCTGAGAGTGCGAGGAGGGCACGGCGGAGAACCACCGGCCAAAGCTTTTAAACGGGGGGCCTGCTAGCCGCGCGCCGGGAGCGCCAGATGGCAGCGGAGGTCCTGCAGGCGCGCGAACCCGCTGGCACAGAGGTTCGCATCGAGCTGAGCCGCGATCTCCGCTTCTTCGATATCACCATGATTGGCATCGGGGCCATGATCGGTGCCGGGATCTTCGTCCTGACCGGCTCCGCGGCCCGTGTGGCGGGCCCCGCGGCCCTCGTTGCCTTCGTGGTCAACGGCCTCGTGACCCTCCTCACCGCCTTCACCTACGCCGAACTCGGCTCGGCCTACTCGCAGGCGGGCGGGGGCTACATCTGGGCGCGGGAGAGCCTACCTCCCCCGGTCGGCTTCATCAGCGGTTGGCTCTCCTGGGCCGCCACGCTTATCGCGTGCGCCCTCTACGCCGCCGCGTTCGGCAGCTTCCTCGCCCTGGCGCTGGAGGAACTGGGGGTGGGAACGTCGATTCTCCCCCCCGAGATCTCGTTAGGGGGCCTCACCTTCAATCCGCTCACCAAGGGCGTCACCGCCTTCATTGTCACCTTCTTCGTCGTGGTCAACTACGTGGGATCCCAGACCACGGGCCGCACCGAGAGCGCCATGACCATCGGGAAAATGGCCGTCCTGGGCCTGTTCATCGCCCTCGGCGTCAGCGCCATGGTGCGCGACCCGACGCTCCCGCAGCGGTTCCTTGACGATTTCGCGCCCGCGGGAGGAGGGGGCATCCTCCTCGCGATGGGCATCACATTCATCGCCTTCGAAGGCTACGAGATCATCGCGCAGTCCGGGGAGGAGGTGAAGGACCCCAAGCGAAACATCCCCCGGGCCATCTTTCTCTCCATCTTCGTCGTGGTCATCTTCTACGTCCTCACCTTCATCGTGGCCCTAGGGGTGATCGAGTGTGCCGTCCCCTCACAGGCCTATCTGTGTCTGGGTGCGGCCGCGGACCCCGAACTCGCCATGATCCGGGCGGGCGAGTCCCTCGCCGGCCCCCTCGGTCTGGCCATCATGCTCGCGGGGGGATTTCTCGCGACCACCTCCGCCCTCAACGCCACGATCTACTCCGCCTCTCGCGTGAGCTTCGCCATGGGGCGCGACGAGACCCTTCCCCGGACCCTGGGCCGGGTTCACCCCAAGCGTCAGTCTCCCGCGAACGCCGTCCTCGTCAGCGGGATCATCATCACGATCTTCGCGCTGGTCCTCCCCATCGAGCAGATTGCCGCGTCGGCGGCGGTCATGTTCCTGCTGCTGTTCGCCATCGCCAACATGAGCCTGATTGCCCTCCGGAGGAAGCGGCCCGATCTCGAGCCGGGCTTTCGCGTTCCCTTCTTTCCCTACATCCCGATCCTGGGCATCGTCGCGAACATCGGCCTCGCGGTGTACGTGCTGAACTTCTCAGGCCAAGAAATCGGGGGCGTTAGTTCGGGCCAGGTCGCCTGGTACATCGCGATCCTCTGGCTGAGCATCGGCCTCGCGTACCGCTTCTTCTCCGGAGGACGGACCGAGATCGAGAAGCCACGGGTGATCCGGCGTGAGATCCTGGAGGTCATCGCCACCCCGACTCGGGGTGTGGCCCCGGAGGGCCGTCGCGTCCTTCTGCCCATCCGAGATCCCGGCAATCTCGCGATGGTTCGCGCCGCCGCCCAGATCGCGAGGGAGCGAGAATCCGAGCTCCTCCTGCTCCACGTGATCGAGGTGCCCCGCAACATGCCGCCGAAGTCCGTGCGATTCTCGTACGTCAACGACCGCATCCGCACCCTCCGCCCTGCGGAGCAGACGGCCCGCGACGTCGGGGTCCCCGTGTCCGTCGTCGTGAAGATCGCCCACCGCGTCTACGAGACGATCCTGGAGGCTGTGGTGCAGGAGGGGGCGGACCTCCTGGTGCTCGGGTGGCGCGGGGAGCGGCCGGCCCGGGGCGGACGGATCCTAGGCAGCAACATCGACTTCCTGGTCCAGGGGGTCAACGTGGACGTGGTCGTCCTTAAGACGCTGGGGATGAAGGAGAAGCTGGAGCGCATCACCCTCCTGGCGGGCCGGGCCTCCCACGTGAACTACGCGGCGCGGATCACGGCCCAGCTCGCCCGCGAGAACGAGGCGCGGGTGACCGTGCTTTCCGTCGTCCCCCAGCGGGCTCAGGAGGAGGAGGCCATCGCCCTCGCGCATCGACTCATGGAGGTGTTCGAGGAGGCGGAGGTTCCCCACGAGCACAAGATCGTCTACTCCGGCTCCGTCCTGAGCGCGGTCGAGCGCGCTGCCCGCGACACGGACCTCCTCGTCATGGGGGCCAGCCCGACCTGGGTGTTACGGAAGTATGCCTTTGGCCCGCTCGAAGATCGCATCGCGAAACGCGTCACCTCCCCCGTGCTTATGGTCCGGAAAGCGGTGGAGGCCGCTAAACCTGTAGAAACAGAAGCTTGATGTTTTCCTCGTGGAACAGCTCCTGGGCACGGGAGATGAGCTCGCTCTTGATCTGTTTCATCTGAGCCGGGTCGGAGATGTAGGCCCAGAGCTGGTAGCTGACCGCGTTGCCGTGGATCTCGCGCGCGTACACGACGGGGGCGGGATCGGTCAGGATGCCCTCCACCCGCTGCGCCGCCTCCGTCAGGAGGGACTCCACCTTCCGGTGGGGCCGGTCGAAGCTCACCGTGACGTCCACCGTCATCGCGTAGTTCTTGGACCGGCTGAAGTTCGTGATCGTCTCGGCCAGGAGCTCCTTGTTGGGCAGGTTCACCACCTCCCCCCGGAGGTTCTTCACCTTGGTGAGGGTCAGGTTGACCTCCAAGACGTCCGCCACCATGTTCTCCCCGATCTTGATGCGGTCTCCCTCCTGGTAGGGATCCGCGTTGATGAGGGCCACCCCCGCGAGGGCGTCGCTAATCGCCTCGTATAGGACTAGGACGCCGGCGAAGCCCGCGATGACCAGGATGAGCCCGATGAGCAGCAGCTGATCGGCGGAGAAGTTGACTGAAAGGATGAGGAAGATGATGGCCAGGGCCGCGCCCGCGTAGATCGCATACTTCGTGGTCGTCCGGAAGAGTTCCAGGACCCGCGGGTTGTACTTGGTCGTCCGGACCTTGAAGTCCGAGAAAAAGGAGTCCGCCACCCGAACCGCGACGGCCATGATGACGAAGGTGGCGATGAGGACGGTGAGGAAGGCGACGCTCAGGTACGGCGCGAGGGGCGCCAGGATGTAGGTACTGATGAAGTCCGCGACGGCCGAGTTCTGCGGGGGCAGCAAGGCCAGTCCGCCGATGATGGCCACGACGACCCCGAAGAGGTAGAACGCGTACCGGACAAACACCTCCGTGACGGCGAACGACCGCGCCGGGATGACCTTCTCCGGCTTCTCCTCCAGCTGGCCTCGGAGGTAGGTCAGGTACCGGCGCACCGCGCCCGCGCCGACGACGGCCGCCATCAGGACGAACGTCACGAAGAGGATGGAGGGCATGTGCAGGATCACCTGCACCGTGTAGTCCCGGACCAGGGGGGAGCCGGCGGCGAACGCCACCAGGATCACGACCAGCCCCAGGAACGTCCACGTCCCGATGATGACCCGCTTGATGAGTTCCAGGTTCCGACGGTCCAGGTACCGGCTCTCCTGGGCCTTCAGGTACTCGAAGAAGCGGTTCAGATAGGCGAAGATGTAGAGGAAGGCCACGACGACGAAGAAGGTCAGCACGAATGCCGGCCAGAACGTCAGGACGAACTGCGTCAGGTCGTCCAACAGCGTGAGCGCAGGGGGGAACACGGCGCCCAAAAGACCCAGAAGCGGTTATTTAATCCTTTTTCCACGAGGCGCGGGCGGGATAACAGGCTCAGACCAGGTCCACGGAGAGGGTCTCCACGCTTCCGACACCCGCTACACGCTGGATCGTCGATTCCGCCGCTTCCAGCCGTCCCTCCGCGTCCTCCAGCAGGACGACAGCCTCCAGTCCAACCAAGCCAAAGGCCACCGGCTTCTCGGCCAGGTCCCGCAGATCTTCCCCGAAGGACGTGCGCAGGGCCTCTCGGATCGGGGGAATTTCGACCTCGGGTCCCATCGGCATGACCCGGAAGGTGACGACCACGCGTCCCACGCGATCACCTAGGGACCCTGGAAGCCGCACTTCTTGCAGGCGTAGGTGACGCTCTGATCCCGGCAACGAACACAGCGTCCGATGGTCGTATCGCCGCAACGCGGGCACCGAAAGATCACGGAGCCCTGTTCCGTCAGGGGACGACCACAGGTCGTGCATTGGGTCTCGATCCAGGCCAGCACGCTTCGTTCTAGCCCGAGGGCGCTTAAAAGGATTCCCTGGCTCCCCGCATGGGGGGAGCATTAAATAGCCGCGCTCCCCATCGCCCCTGGCCACTCGAGGCCCGGCACATCGAGGCGATTTGGCCCGACATGACACACCGTAAGGTTTATCCCAGCCTGGAGCTTGAATTTACCCTGCGCACCGCCGCCCCCTGGGCCCGTAGCTCAGCTAGGTTGGACGGCCGGAGGTTGGTCCCTAGAAAGAGCGTCTGGCTTTTAGGCAATGCTCTAGGAGCAATTCCTGGGAGCGATTGCGCTGAAACCAGATGGTCCGGGGTTCGAAATTGCGCCTCGTCCGGAGGCGCAGCGAAAGTCCCCGCGGGCCCGTCGGGCGGCCAGCCGTAGGAGGACACCCATGGCCTTTAACGTGATGGAGCACGATATGGTCCCCGAGCACCACCTCCTCTCGGAGAAGGAGGCCGACGGCATCCTGGCCGAACTCCGTGTGGGTCGGGAGCAGCTGCCGAAGATCAAGCGTGCGGACCCCGCCATCCGCTTCCTCGAAGAGGTGGTCGGCGAGTCCGTCGCGGAGGGCCGGGTCATCAAGGTCATTCGCCGGAGCGCCACGGCCGGGGTGTTCGTGGCCTACCGGGTCGTCGTGGAGAGGTAAGCATGCGGGAGCTCGTACACGCGTTCTTTCGGGAGCGAAGCATCGTCAACCACCATATCGCCAGCTTCAACGACTTCCTGGCGTCTGAGGACAACCTCAACAGCCGCATGCAAGGCATCGTGGACAGCCTTCGTGCCATGGTGGACGACGAGCGACGGGGCATCATCAAGCTCGACGAGGATCGGACCGAGGGTCGGAAGGTCGAGATCCGGTTCGGCCGCCGCACCGACGACGGCGGACGGATTCCCCCCGACGCGAAACCCACCATCCACGTGAAGCTCCCAGAGGTCAAGGAGGCCAACGGGGCGTCGCATCCCCTTACCCCCATGGAGTCCCGCCTCCGGAACCTGACCTACCAGGCGCCCCTCTACCTCGACTTCACGGTTTCTGAGGACGGCATCGAGCGGGAGCCGACGCGGGTCTTCATCGGCAACCTCCCGGTGATGGTCAAGACGAAGAAGTGCCGCCTCTACCGGGAGAATCTGGAGGACGGATACGACCTCCTCGACGAAGAGTACCATCGAAAACTCATTGACCTCCGCGAGGACCCCTACGACCCGGGCGGATACTTCATCATCGGAGGCACGGAGAGGGTCCTCATCTCCCTGGAAGATCTGGCCCCCAATCGCGTCCTCGTCGAATTCAATGAGCGGTACGGTCGCCGGATGGAGGTCGCCAAGGTCTTCTCCCAACGAGAGGGATACCGCGCCCTTACCCTGGTGGAGAAGAAGAAGGACGGCATCCTCATGGTCACCGTCCCCACGGCCTCCGGCCAGATCCCCCTCGTCAACCTGCTGAAGGCTCTGGGGATGGACAAGGACGAGGACATCTTCAACGGGATCGTCGCCACCCCCCAGATGGGCAACATCGTCTTCGCGAACCTCGAGGAGATCCAGAACAAGAAGCTCTACCCGCCCACCGGGATCTTCAGCCAGGAGGACGCCCTCCTCTACCTGGAGAAGAAGTTCGCCACGGGGCAGGCCAAGGAGTACCGGATTCGCAAGGTGGACTCCATCCTAGACCGATCCCTCCTGCCGCACCTAGGCGACAGGAAGGAGGATCGACTCAAGAAAGCCCTCTTCCTCGGCCGGATCGCGCGGACGATCCTGGAACTCTCCTTGGACCTGCGTCGCCCCGACGACAAGGACCACTACGCGAACAAGCGCCTCAAGCTGGCGGGGGACCTCATGGAGGACCTCTTCCGCGTGGCCTTCGCGAACCTCATCAAGGACCTCAAATACCAGCTGGAGCGCAGCTACGCCCGGGGCAAGGGACTGAAGATCTCGGCGGCGATCCGGCCGGACCTCCTGTCCCAGCGGCTGCTGCACGCGCTCTCCACCGGAAACTGGGTGGGCGGCCGGGCCGGGGTGTCCCAGCTCCTGGATCGCACGTCCCACATGAGCGCGATGAGCCACCTGCGTCGTGTGACCTCGCCCCTTACGCGGAGCCAGCCCCACTTCGAGGCGCGGGATCTGCACCCGACTCAGTGGGGGCGCCTCTGCCCCAACGAGACCCCGGAGGGGCAGAATTGTGGCCTGGTAAAAAATGCAGCCCTCGTCATCGACGTCTCCGAGGGGTTCGACGAGGACACCGTCAAGCTCCTCCTCGCCGACCTCGGAACTCGACGCGTGGCCGGCCAGCAGACCCAACTGACCCGTGTGTACGTCAACGGGGACCTCGTAGGGCTGCACGAGGAACCGGAGACCCTCGTCGAGGAGATCCGGGGGCGCCGGCGCTCCGGGCTCCTGAGCCACGAAGTCAACATCCGCTTCGACCATTCGATGAGTGAGATCATCATCAACTGCGACGAAGGCCGGATGCGACGTCCCCTCCTGGTCCTGCGGGAGGGCAGACCGGTCCTGACGCGGAAGGACCTCGAAGATCTGCGCATCGGGAAGCTCCGCTGGACCGACATCATCGACAACGGGATCGTGGAGTGGATCGATGCCGAGGAGGAGGAGGACGCCTTCATCGCCCTGTACGGATACGGGGTTCCCCCCGACTGCTCGGCCTGCGGACACGCCCTCTCACGGGGGGACGTGGATTGGGTCAACCCGGGGAGCGAATCGGGGCTCGTCGAACTGCAGTGTCACTTCTGTCAGTCCACGCTCGAGGGGGAGAGCCTGCTGACGAAAGAGCACACCCACATGGAGATCGACCCCCTGGTCATCCTCGGGGTCAGTGCGGGCCTCGTCCCGTACGCGGAGCACAACTCCTCCCCGCGTGTCACGATGGGCGCCGGCATGATCAAGCAGTCCTTGGGCCTCTCGGCGTCCAACTACCGTCTCCGGCCCGACACTCGCGGCCACCTCCTCCACTACCCGCAGGCCCCCATGGTTCAGACGGAGGCCATGCACTTCCTCAACTTCAACCGCCGGCCCGCGGGCCAGAACTTCATCGTGGCGGTCATGTCCTTCCACGGGTGGAACATGGAGGACGCGGTCGTCATCAACAAGGCCTCCGTGGAGCGCGGCCTGGGCCGCTCCAGCTTCATGCGGACCTACAAGGCCGAGGAGCGCCGCTACCCGGGCGGGC